>JAIRTU010000011.1 GCA_031254735.1 Bacteroidales bacterium
ACTTCTTTCCGCAAAAATATCCTTGAAAGAGGCAACACCGAAGATGCCATGAAATTATACATCGCTTTTCGCGGACAGCAACCTTCAATTACAGCGTTTTTGAGAAACAGAGGTTTGGAGTAGTCGCTTTTCGTAAATTTGCATACAAACACCTCAGGCTTGTGGCTTTGAGGTGTTTTTTTATATGAAAATTGAAAAGTGGAACAACGAATAATTACGCTTTTTCGTTGTGTTATTGCAACGTTAAAAAAAAATGTACTTTTGCAAAAAAGCACGATCCGCTTGTATGCGGATAAAAGAATGCGATGCTAATAAAAAGGTAAAACAATTGACAGAAAAAACCAATCATAAACAGACAACGAACATGAAAACAGCCATTGTTACAGGAGGAAACGGCGGCATTGGGCAACAACTTGTAGAAGCGTTGGCAAATGCCGGCTACAAAGTGGTTATGGCGTGCAGAAACATGGAAGAAAGTAATTGTATCTGTTCGCAAATCAAAGAAAAGACCAACAACAATGCTATTGAAGTGATGAATTTGGACTTGGCTTCTTTTTCGTCAATTCGTCAATTTGTGCAGGATTTTCGCACCCGATACAAAAATGTGGATATTTTGCTGAACAACGCCGCCGCTTTGTGTCATCACCCCAAACAAACCGCAGAAGGAGTAGAATATACCGTTGGCGTGAATTATCTGGGTTCGTACCTGTTGACCGAACTATTGCACCCGCAAATGAATCAAGGTGCAAAAATCATCAACACCGTTTCGCTCTTGCTGCATTATGGAAAAATAAATGACCATTTCTTTCAATTCAACCCGACTTATTTCAACCGTTTTATTCATTATGCCAATTCAAAATTGGCGTTGTATTACGCGACATTGGATTGGGCGGAAAAATGGAAAGAAGAAAATATCACTGTCAATTGCGTTGATCCGGGTATTGTAAACACAAAAATGATCTGTATGGGAACCAAAATTATTGATAAACTGTGTGATGTTTTGTGGCGTCCGCTCGTCCGTACACCAAAACAGGGAGCAGATACGATCAATTATCTTTTGTTTGAAGAAAAAAATAATAGTACAGGGCAGCTGTTCAAAAACCGAAAAATAAAATCGGTCTCGTCTTCTTTGCAGGAACATAAACAAAGAGAACGTTTGAAAAAACAAACCGAAGATTTTCTCACCGCATATTCCTTTTTGTTATGAGCTATTTTTCCGATTTCATCAAACTGTTTTACCCCGAATACTGCAATGTCTGCGACAGGGTACTCGTTAAAGGAGAAGAATTGCTGTGTACGCATTGCATCTCTGATTTGCCCAAAACAAATTTTCATTTAGAGAAAAACAATCCTGTGGAAATGATTTTTGCAGGACGGATTCCGATATTTCGGGCTACGGCATTCTGTGCTTTCCGAAAGGGAAATACCATGCAGACTATCATTCACCAACTCAAATACAAAGGGAATAAAGAAATAGGTATTTATTTAGGGAAAATGTTGGGATCGAGTCTAATGGAAGCCCCCGACTTTCGTTCCATAGACACTATCATTCCTGTTCCACTCCATAAACATAAAGAGAAAAAACGAGGATACAACCAAAGTGAATATATCGCCAAAGGAATATTTCAATCCATGTCGAAACCCATTGACACCACTTCTCTGATACGCATAACCCACACTTCCACTCAAACACGGAAAACAAGGTACAACCGTTGGGAAAATGTTTCTTCTATCTTTCAACTTTCGGAGAGCGAAAACCTGATCGGTAAACATATTTTGCTTGTGGACGATGTAATCACGACAGGTGCGACCATAGAGGCGGCAGCTCAATTATTGCTTTCGCTTCCCGACACAAAAGTAAGCGTTGCCGGTCTCGCATACGCCACACATTAAACAAAAAATTTACAAAGGAGAAAAAGGAAATTGAAAGGGGATTTATTATTATTCGCCATTCACGTGCTTAATTTTTATACTTTTGCACAAAAATAATAAAACATAAAAATAATACGATGAAGAAAATATTAGGGATAGGTAATGCGTTGGTAGACGTACTTATACGAATAGAAAACGATCATTTTTTGGATCAGCAAAATCTTCCCAAAGGAAGCATGCAGTTGGTAGATTATCATTTTGCTTCGCAGTTGCACAAAGCAACTTCCGAATTAGACCGCAGTTTTGTTTCGGGAGGTTCGGCGGCAAATACCATATCGGGATTGTCGCGTATGGGCGTAAACACCGCATTTATCGGAAAAGTGAGCAACGACGAATACGGTTCGGCTTTCTCGTCCGACTTGCAGGCACACAATGTGAAAACGCATCTTATCACAGATCACGGAAAATTATCAGGATTTTGTACGGCGTTTATCTCTCCCGACGGAGAACGGACGTTTGCCACACATTTGGGCGTTGCCTCCGATCTCAAACCCGAAGATATTCCCTGTGATATTTTCAATGATTACGACATATTGCATATCGAAGGATATTTGTTGCAAAACCACGCCCTGATAGAAAAAGCTATCCAAACGGCGAAAGAACACAATATGGAAGTTTCGTTGGATTTGGCAAGTTATAATGTGGTGGAAGAAAATGCGGATTTTCTTCATACGCTCATCGAAGAATATGTTGATATTGTTTTCGCCAATGAAGAAGAAGCGGTTGCGTTAACAAAAAAATCACCGGAAGAAGCATTGCATGTAATTGCCGAAAAAGCCAAAATCGCCATTGTGAAAATAGGTTCTGAGGGCTCGTGGATTATGCAGGAGAAACAAAAAGAAAAAATACGACCCTTTGTTGCCAATTGTGTCGACACAACCGGCGCCGGCGACCTGTACGCATCGGGATTTTTGTTCGGTTATGCCAATGATTATCCTTTGCAACATGCCGGAACAATAGGTTCTTACCTCGCCGCACAGATAGTGGAAGAAATTGGACCTAAATTCCCTGCGGCAAAATGGGACGTCATTCTAAAAAACATGGAAGAGCTGTAAAAAAGGAAAATCACGAAACGAACGATCAATTTTTGTGTTCATAATTGATTTTTCGCCTATCTTTGCGATAGAAAACAGTGAAAGAATATGACTAATTTCGATGAATATCTAAAACAGGGCGAACCCTCACAAAAAGAGAAGGCGCAAATTTGGCAAACGGCTATTGGTCTACAAGATGTTGATGGACTGAAAGTTTCTAATTATTTAATAGAAACTGCTAAAGAAAATATCGAAGGAAAAATTACTATTGATGAAGTAAAATACCGAGTTGATAGTTATTACAAACAG
>JAIRTU010000019.1 GCA_031254735.1 Bacteroidales bacterium
GATCATATACGCAGGAAGAAAACCGTTTGCACCCGAAACAAGAACCGTCTTATTCTCAAACAATTTCCAATCTATATCAGAGGATATGATATATTGCAAATCTTCTTTTACTATTTTATTTTGATACATATTCCTTGATTTCTTTTACCATATAATCCAACATTTCTTTTGTCATGCCCGGATAAACGCCTATCCAAAAAGTGTTGTTCATAATAATGTCGGTATTGGTCAAATCTCCCGCCACACGATACCCTTGCTTTGATGTTCTCATCTCGTTGAAACACGGATGCATCAGCAGATTGCCCGCAAAGAGAAGTCGGGTTTGTATGTTTTTACTTTCCAAATATTTTAATAAATCTACACGAGAGAAATTCACATCGGGTTTCAAAGTAAGTAAAAATCCAAACCAGCCGGGTTTTGAATGTTCCTCTGCTTCGGGCAGATAAAAAACCTCCGACAAATCCGACAACTGTTCACGCAGATATTCCCAATTTTCTTGTCTTGCTTTTACAAAATCGGGCAATTTTTCCAATTGGGCGCACCCGACAGCCGCCTGCATATCCGTAACTTTCAGATTATATCCAAAATGAGAATACACATATTTATGGTCGTAACCCAAAGGCAGTTCGCCATGTTGCTGTGTGAAACGATGTTTGCAGGTATCATCTTTTCCCGAAGGACAATAACAATCGCGTCCCCAATCTCTGAACGAAGCCATGATACGTTTCAACAAAGGATTGTCGGTATAAACAGCCCCGCCCTCGCCCATGGTGATATGATGCGGCGGATAAAAGCTGGATGTTCCTATGTCTCCGACCGTTCCGGTATATTTCCATTGGTCGTTTATCCGATACTGCGAACCCAAAGCATCGCAATTGTCTTCAACAAGCCAAAGATTGTATTTTTCGCAAAAATCTTTAACTGCTTTTAAATCAAATGGATTTCCAAGTGTGTGAGCAATCATTACGGCTTTGGTTTTCTCGCTGCGAGCGGCTTCCAACTTTGTAACGTCAATATTATATTGCGGAATGCTTACGTCTGCAAAAACAGGAATTGCACCAAATTGAACAATCGGAGATATGGTTGTCGGGAAACCTGCGGCAACCGTAATCACTTCATCGCCTCTTCGGATAGCACGCTCTTTCAAAAGCGGAGACGTTAAAGTCGTAAATGCCAACAAATTGGCAGACGATCCCGAATTGACCAACAGACAATATTTTACACCCAAAAATTCGGCAAATTCTTTTTCAAACCGATCGGCATAACGTCCGGTTGTAAGCCAAAAATCCAAGGAAGAATCCACCAAATTGATCATTTCCCGCTCATCGAATTTCCGTCCGCCGTAAGCAATTCTGTCACCGGGAGAAAATTCTTTTTTTTGTGCAAAAACTTCCTCGTAATATTCTTTGACCAACAAAAGGATCTGTTCTCTCAACTGTTTTTTTTTCATGACAGATTATACATATTGTTTTATTTGTTCCTGAAATATCATTTTTACTTTATCTTTTTCTTCATAATACGCTTTATACCAGTCCAACGTATAGGTTAATGCTTGTTCGGCATGCAGTTTGGGCTGCCAATTCAATTCTTTTTCGGCTTTGGCAATGTCTAACGAAAGTAAATTCGCTTCGTGCGGTTGATTGTGCAATTGAGTGAAAATCACTTCTCCTTTTCCCCAAATTTTCAAGGCTAAATCGGTCATTTCTTTCACCGTCAAAACATCTTCCAACCGAGGTCCGAAATTGAACGCCCCTGCATATTGCAGCGGATTTTCCGTCATTTTCATTCCCAAAGTCAAATATCCTGTCAGCGGCTCCAACACATGTTGCCAGGGTCGTACCGCTTTGGGATTGCGTATTTGTACGGCTTCGTTCTTTGCCAAAGCCCGCACTATATCGGGGATCAATCGGTCTGCCGACCAATCGCCGCCGCCAATCACGTTTCCCGCTCTGGCAGAAGCAATGGCTTTTTTATGTTCATCGTAATTGTTCGGATTGAAAAAAGATTTTCTGTAAGAATCCGTAAGCAATTCCGCACACGCCTTGCTTGCACTGTACGGGTCGTAACCGCCCAAAGGGTCGGATTCTTTGTATGCCTGTCCTGTTTCATTATTTTGATACACCTTGTCGGTGGTTATCATCACTCCCGCACAGGGTTTTTCCAAATTTCGGATAGCGTCCAACACATTGGCAGTTCCCATTACATTTACTTCAAATGTCTCGTTTGGAATACGGTACGACTCTCTCACCAAAGGCTGTGCCGCAAGATGAAAGACAAAATCCGGTTGAAAATCAAGTATTTTCCGTTGTAATAATTCTTTGTTTCTAATATCCGCAATCACAGACGTACAAAGGGTATCGCCATGAATTACCGTATATAAATCGGGATTGGTACGGGGTGCAAGAGCGTAACCCATTACTTCCGCATTCAGATAACGCAAAATCATAAGCAACCAAGACCCTTTAAATCCTGTATGTCCTGTTACAAATACTCGTTTTCCTTTATACCTGTTCATACATTACCAGACTTTCCAGGGAGCATTTCCCGATTTCCACATTTCTTCCAAAAGGTTTTTATCTCTCTGTGTATCCATACATTGCCAAAAACCTTGATGATGATAGCCAACCAATTCGCCTCTTTCGGCTAATTCTCGAAGCGGATACTGCTCGAAAACGGTGGTATCGTCTTTCAACAAATCGAACACTTGCGGGGTCAACACCATAAAACCGCCGTTGATAACACTGCCGTCTTCCTCCGATTTTTCTCTAAACGAACGTATTACATTTTCCGTATCTATATCAATAATGCCAAAACGTTGACAAACATTTACAATGGAAATGGTAGCGATTTTCCCTTTTTGGCGGTGCAATTTCACGAGTTCGGGAATATTAATATTTGCAACGCCATCGCCGTAGGTAAGCATAAAATCTTCGTCTCCGACAAATTTCTGTACTCTTTTCAACCGTCCGCCTGTCATTGTGTCCAACCCTGTATTGATGATGGTTACTTTCCACGGCTCGGAGTCGTTGTTGTGAACGGTCATCTCGTTATGATTTGAAAAATCGAAGGTAACATCGCTGTTGTGCAGATAATAATCGGCAAACCATTCTTTTATAACATATTGTTTATAGCCGGCACAGACAATAAACTCATTAAATCCATAGTGAGAATAAATCTTCATAATATGCCAAAGGATAGGCTTTTCGCCGATTTCTACCATAGGTTTGGGCTTCAAATGGCTCTCTTCGGTGATCCGAGAACCATACCCCCCTGCAAGGATAACCACTTTCATTATTAAGACAACTAATTTTTTATGTTTATCAATTATAATAATAACGTTTATCGGTGTCTTACAAAATGTAAAACATAAACATTACTACATTACATTTTACAAAGATAATATTAATTTGAATATAAATAATCATCACCGTCCCGGAAAAATAAAAAGTTTGTACTGCGTAAAGTGTATTTGTTTGGTTATTAAACGGCTAAATATTATTTTGAGGTCGAGAAAAATTATGGAGTGAAAAAATGTTGTACCTTTGTAAGATCGGCGTATGGGTTTTTGCTTTCGCAAAATTATTTTATCTTTGAAATTGTTTTCTGTTTTTTTCGACCAAATGTTGTTTTCTTCGTATAACTGTTAAACCAATGTAAAATCCGATGGACAAACTTTTATTGAACAACCTGATAACTCTAAGCCTGAAAAACGATTACAAGGCTTTTCGGGAGATTGTTGAAGCGTATCAATTGTCGGTTTATTCGTTGGTGTTTAAATTGTTAAACAACGAACAGGACGCGAAAGACGTTGTGCAGGAAACATTTATAAAAGTCTGGCTGAATTTGGAAAAATACAATGCCGACAAAAAATTTATCAATTGGCTTTACAAAATAGCAACCAACCTCTGCATGGACAAATTACGCTCTTTGAAATATTCGGAAAACCTTGAAAACAATATCTCGACGTTGATCGCTTCCGACAATGCGGAACAGAAAATGATAGACGAAGAATTTGAAAAAACAGTTCGCTTCCTTGTCAATGGATTGACGCCCAAACAAAAAATTGTCTTCACCCTGCATTGTGTGGACGGATTGGAGATAAAAGAAATAATCGAAATAACAGGAATGACTTCGGCGAAAATAAAAAGCAATTTGTTTTTAGCCCGAAAACATATCCGAACAAAATTGGCTCATTATGAAAAATAAAAACAAAGAAACATTAGACCTCTTCATGGAGAAGCTGCGGCAATTTCAACCGCAATTATCGGAAAGCGAAGCACTGACCGATACCGTTATCCATGCGGTAAAAAACACTTCCCGCAAGCGGAAACCGTCTTTTTTGTCGTTTGTGCAGACGTTTTCCGGCGTTGCCGCCGTGCTGTTGGGCTTTCTTTTTCTTTTTCAATGCAATTACCGCGAAAAAGAACAAAGTACCATATCTGCTGTTGTCGCCCACAACAAAAATGCAACATCGCCCTGTGAAGAAATGCTGAACGAAAACCAACCCAATCCGGTGGAAGTCTACTTATGCTATCTGCAAAGAGACAGAGAAAAAAATCAATACCGGGAAACTTTAATAAACAAATTTAATTAATCATGAAACCGATAACAAAAATCTTTTGGGGAGTTGTCCTGCTTGTTGCAACCTCCTGTTCAGAGCAACCAAACAACATGCTTACCGTTATCTCTCCCGACGGTTCTTGCAGGAGAGATTTTTATGCGTATGTCGATTCTGCCTTTATGACAAGCGATTTCGGCAAGAAAAAAAATCCCTTTCCTGTCGAAATAGACAGCACGTATATTGTTGCATGGCAATATCGAAACGGAGAGATAAAACGCAATTTTCCTGTTTCGCCGCAAGAATACGAGGCGATTGTGCTTGCGGACACATCTGCCGAAATGCAGATACGCAACAAAGAATTTCTTGTGTTTATAAGTCGCCGGTACAAATCGGTGGAAGAAATGGCGACACAGTTCAGACTGAAACCCGATCACGCTTGGAGTAAGATGAATATCCAATATCGTTTCGAGAAGAAATTCCGCTTTTTCTATACATATTACTTATATCAGGAAACGTATCCTCGATTAGACCTCCCCTTTGATGTGCCTCTTGAAAACTACATGACCAAAGAAGAATCTGATTTTTGGTTTACGGGAGTCCCCAATCTTACGGAGGGAATGAACGGCGTAGAGGCAGAAGAATGTTTATCCGAAATTGAGCGAAAATACCGGACATGGTTCGAACATAACAGATGGAATATGCAATACGATTTTATCGCTTCTCATTACGACATGGTTGAAAATCCTCCTGTTTCCAAAGAAGAATTTATCGCTCTGAAAGATACGGTCTTTGAAACGGTTTACAATATGTTTGGAATAGACGACATGAAAATGGGACATGAATTGGATGCTTATTTCAAAACAGATGTTTTCAAAATATTTGAAGACACAAAAGACAGCACCTTTACCTCTCTTGACGATCTCCTCCTGAATGAAGATTTTGTTTCCTATTTCAGCGATTGTTTTGCATACCGGCTCATCATGCCCGGCAAAGTAACCTCTTCCAACGGAGTCATGCGGGGAGACACCTTGAATTGGAATCTCACCGCCTATCGAATGATTCCCGACAATTACGTTCTCGAAGCAAAATCGCAAAAGCTGAATATCCCGATAGTGCTGCTTACCGTAATATTAGCCCTCACCGCAATCGGAATTTTCATTTACCGAAGAAAACAGGAAAAAATGTTCCGTTAAAGTTTTTCGCTGTCTGAACCGAGATTTTGTCTGAATGGTGATTGTTATTGTCTGAACTGGGATTTATGAGATTAATATGATTATTGTGATTATGTTCTTTGTTCAGACGGCGTGAAAGTCCCCTTTATGGAATTTAGGGGCAAATTAGAGGCGTTCAGACAAAAAGAAATTTCGGCGGATACGGTATCTTATCCTTTTTTTTTCTATTTTTGCAGCACATTAAATGGAGGATATGTTTAATGTGTGTTAATTTGATTATTAGTATTTTACAACAATA
>JAIRTU010000036.1 GCA_031254735.1 Bacteroidales bacterium
AGATACAGGTAATTAATCTGTTGGGGCAGGTAATATATGCGGTACAAAACCCAACGGATAATACCATAACGCTTCCAAGCAAAGTAAAAGGCACATTCTTTGTGCGGATAGTTACTTCAACAGAAAGCGTTACTCGGAAAATATTGGTAGAATAATCGCTTTTCCCGGAAATAACCCTCAAGGCATGTTTCCCCATGGAGGCATGCCTTGTGTTAGTTTATAAACGGTTGTTAAACAAAGTTGAAACAAGGATATTCAGGAATGATCCGGTTAAAGTTCCTTTGAGAGCAAGGCTATGGCATAGGCAGACGTTCCTTCTTCCCGCCCGATAAATCCCAATTTCTCCGAAGTCTTCGCTTTGATGCTGATACGTTCCGTGTCAAGATGTAAACATTGGGCAAGCGAACGTTGCATTTGCGGTATGTACGGAGATATTTTAGGCTGTTGAATAACAACGGTACAGTCAATATTTTCTATTGTCCACCGTTGCCGGGCTATCATGTGACAGGTTTTATCAAGCAAAACCGTACTGTCGATGTTTTTGTAGAGCGGATCGGTATCCGGAAAATGATACCCAATATCCCGCATATTGGCTGCACCAAACAAAGCGTCACAGACAGCATGTATCAACACATCGGCATCGGAATGCCCCTCACAACCATAGTCGAAAGGGATATGTACACCGCCTAAGATCAATTTCTTTCCTTCGGATAATTTGTGGGTGTCGAACCCCATTCCTATTCGGAACATACCGCGACTAATTTACCGGCACAGGTACCGGCGCAGGCGTCGGAGCTGCTGCCTGTTTCGGAACGCCAAAATCGAAAGACAGGGTAAAACGAAGCGTATGTTCAAGCGGGTGACTTCGAGAGGCTACAGGCAGAATATAAGAAGCGTCAATGGCAAACACGCTGTATTTGATTCCCACTCCAAACGTAATATATTTACGGGCGCCCTTGGTTTTGGCTTCGTTGAAATATCCGGTACGCACCGAAAGCAGATCGTTATAGATATATTCCAGTCCGAAGTTGAGAATAAATTCGTTCATCTCTTCTCTAAACCCGCCGGGAGCATCTCCCCACGAGGTAAAAACAGCTGCCGCAGCAGAGGTGGTATAAGGATTTCGTCCTCTGTCAACCACAGGAATATCATTCTCCATCACAATGAAACCATTGGTATCGCGCAAGTAAACAGGAGGAGTGGTAACCAGCAATTTGTTCACATCAAAAGCAAGGGTTAACTTATTATATTTGTCGAAAAACATATCGTAGGCTATTCCCAATCTAAAATTGGCGGGCAGGAAATCGCTGTAAATATTAATGTCGGAATACGAAACTTTCGCCCCGATGTTGGAAATATTAAGTCCTACATTCAAATTGTGTTTATACAGTTTTCCCGGGCGGAACGGCTTGGTATAAAAAAGCGAAACATCGGCAGCCCCCGACAAACCGGGTTTCAAATCTCCTGTCGAACTGTATGTACTCAAGTTTGAGTAAATAAAACGCCCTGTTACCGACATTGCCAAATTTTCTATCAGCATGCGAGAATAAGCGGCATCGATGGCAAACTCGTAAGGACGAGCCTGTATGATAAAGTATCCGTTTATATCCGTCAAGTCCATTTTTCCCATAGAGAAAAACCGCAAAGAAAAGGAGATAGCGTCCAATTTCGTTATTTTATAATAGCCCGACAGGTACGCAAGATAAATATCGCGCACATTTAGCCCTGCTAACCAAGGACTGTAAGAGAGAGAAAAACCTCCTACGTTTTCGGAGAACAAATATTTTGCGGGATTCCAATGTTGAGCATTCATATCGCCCAAAATGGCAGCTCCTGTCTCTCCCATACCGCCGATCCGAGAATCGGGGGCTATCAACAGGAATGGAACTGCTGTAGTAATAGCATTGTTGGTTTGTCCCAAAACAACCGGGGAGACCTTTTGTGCATAAGTATTCCACGAAAAGAATGTAATGCAAAGAGCCGAAACAAGTAATTTACGCATAGAGTATGTATTCTAAATTATTAAATAGTTGATAATATACCATAACGACAGTCTTATTGTAAAATTGCAATCTTACCGATTTTTTCTGTCGAATGCCCGTCAGACGTCTGAACCTGCACTTTATAGACATATATTCCCGCTGCAAGTTTGCCGCCGTATTCATTTCGTCCGTCCCATGGCAGAGGTTCGGAACGAAAACCTGTATTTTGTTGATTTTGAATAATTGTTTTAACAAGCGTTCCCGATATACTGAATATCTGAACACGGATATTCAGCAATGCTTCCGGTTGATTATGTTCAAAAACAAAATAGGTTGATGTGGTAAAAGGATTGGGATAATTCATCATTTGAGTGATCGTTAACTCTTTGCCGTCAACCACTTCAAAATCGATAGAGGCTTCCCCCATATTATTTATCACGTCCCACGCACGAAGCGTTAAAGTGTGAAAGCCGTTTTCGAGCTTGCTGAGTGCATAACTCAATTTCCCCGAAACAAAACTGTTGGCATTATATTCAAAATAATCGTTCAACACAATGGCATTGGCAATATCGCCATCGATAATGGCAAGAATATCATGTCCGATACCCGCACCTGCGGTGTTGATACCGTTTCGGTCGGATATTTTGGCATGCAATATCGGATTGGGATTGGTGATGCCGCCCTGCGTAAATTTTTCATCATTAAAATAAAGTTCTATATCGGGACCTCTGTTGTCGTCTAAAACGGTGTCATTCATTCCGCCGATAAGAATTTCCGTATAACCTTTGGCGTCGGCTTGACTGCCTGTGGCATAATAGCTGATCTTGCCCAAACCATATTCATAATTAATATCAACAGGAGTAAGGAACGAAAAAGAAAATCTGCCGTTTTCTACCTTTGTCTTCCCTTTGAAGATAATACTTTTTTGCAACGGAAACTTACGCGGTTCTAAATTGGGATTGATGGTAGAAACGCTATCCGATTTGTCGTACACCGAAGGATACAGCCAACCGTTGAAGTTGTTGAGGAGATTGTTGTTGTTGTCGGTGATAGAACCCGAAATGGTTATATGTTGCAATGCTTTAATGGTATCGTTATACACCGAAACCGACACGCCGTTGATACTGTCGGTAACAACATTGTATTTCGGGTGTGCCAATGTGGCGCTGGGGTCTCCCAACAAGACATACATATCTATATCGCCATTGGCAGTGGCATGTGCATTTGCATAAATTTCTCCCAACGTTAAATAGCGGTTGTTGTTTTTTTCAAAAGCCCATTTATAAATTCTTTTTCCAAATGTTTCATTGTATCCTGATGAGGAATTTCGTGTAGATGTTATCAAAGCAATTGCGCCGCCGTCGGTTTTCAGCAGAATGTCTTCTGCGGGCGAAGTGCCTTCTGTTCCGTCGTACATGGCAAAAGAACAGCACGCCGTATAGAAAAACGGCAGACAATATTTGTTTTTCCACGAATAAATATCTGTTCGCAACAACAAACGCTCTTCTGCCCAGCCTTTATCGCCTCCGTGTCCAAAATAGGTGAACATCAAACAGCCTTTGTTGATACGGTTGTTCATCGCTCTTGTAACTTCGGTGTAACGTGTGCCGGAAGAAGAAGATTCTTTTTTGTAGGCGTCGGCATAATATTTTTCAATATTCAAATACGGCTGTCCTGCCACCACCTGCGGACAAATAGCCTCTATGTTTCCCATGTGCAAAGCTCCGTCCCAATCATCTGCCATAAAAGCAATGATATTGCGCCAGTTGCCCAAATTGGAAACCGCATTGGAAGCAGAAGCAGCCAAATCGTCATACGAGGCATAGTTGATCGATTTAGTAACCAAATCCATAGCTTGACTATTGGTATAAACAGGAAAACGACCCAAACCCATATCCATACTGCCACGATTTTCCGCACCTTTTCCCTTTGCCAATTTTACGAAGAAATTATCTGCCGAAGGGCAATCCTGTTCCTTGAAAAGATTACGTTCGCCCTGATAATTGGGAATAAAACACGTGTTTTTTCCTTCGATATTTCGGGGGTCGTAAGAGGTTTTTCCGATAAGCAACATATTCTTGGGCATGTTGTCGGCAGTTTCTCGATCGTGAAACATTTTGAGAAAATTGCGGATAGCGCCAATATCACAGCCGCCGCTGCTAAATTCATTATACACTTGCGTGGTGGTAAACACTCCCACCCGCATATTATCGTTGCTTCTGCGAAACGCCGCCAACGCATTTGCCGCTTCCCAAAAATCGGGATGCGTGATGATGATAAAATCCAAATCGGAAACCGCATGCAAATTCTGCGTCTCCATTTTTCCTATCGGAGTAACACCGTAGAAAGAACTTCCGTCAAAAGCAAGAAACTCGCGCAAGCTGTCTGCCGTCAGGCGAAACGTTAAAATGTTTCCGTCTTTCGATGTTGTTATCCTTTTTATATTATGCTGATCGGTAACGTCCCAAATCTGCGTATTTTTTCCTTTTGTGTCAAATTGATATTCTGCAATATTCCCCGCACCGACAATTTCGGGATTACGAAACGAAAACATCGCTGTATGCTGTGCCAACGTTTGCCGAGCGTGAATTTCTATAAAATCAAGCCACGCCACAGCGTTGTTGGAAGGCTTATCGTACGTAAGTTGAACATTCAGATTTTCGGAATTGGGAGAAAAAGAATATATTTTATTGCCCGACCACGCTCCGTTGACAGAAGAAGGAATACTAATATTCGCCAAAGATGAACCGTTTATATTCACCGCAAGCGAAGACGTCGACGACGCTTTGGCTGCTGCCCGCATGCGGATATACGCCCGTTCGCTATGGATAATGCCCGGAACAGAAAACGAAAAACTCCGTGCAGCCGTGGTTTGATTAAATTCTTCGCCAAACCACACTCTGCCGGCTTTCGTTACATTGACAAGATCCTGTTCATGCACAGCGTGAAAAGAATGAGCATTTACCGTCTTTCCCGCATTTGCCGTCTCGGAAGCAATAGATTGAACACGTTTCTTTTCCCCTGCGTTTTTGTTGGCAGTAATAAAATAAAAGGTTTGGGTAGAATAAAGGTTCAACTCGTGAATAAACGGATAAAAAGCCCCCAATCCGTCAACGGCATAATTCCAATTCTTCACTCCAACGCCATAAAACAGCAGATAATCCGACTGTTCAAAATATCCGTTGCCGTTATTGTCAATCACCTCAATGGCGACTTCCTGCAAATCGTCTGCCACCGGCGTAGAAGTATATTCGGGAAGCATGCGTCCGCCGTTGCCAAAAACAGCTATATCGTTGGTTTTAAGCGAAGACACGTTCATTCCCAAGGCAACAAAATCATCGTATGTAACTTTATATATTCCTGTTTCGGTAATGGAAACCTTATACATTCCGTCATTGTTCAAAATCGAATTGTCGGTATATGTTCCGTTTTTATGTGTTTTTGTCGGGAAGAAAGGGTTCAAAGAACCCTTTACATGAAATGAAACAAGTTTTTCGCAGCGGTTGCCGTTTTTCCGAAAAGGGAGAAATGTTACTTTAAACGTCGGCACTTTCCGCGTATATTCAATAAATGTATCGATTAGCAAAGTATCTTTTATCAGTTCCACATCAACAAGAGCCATTTCTTCATCGGTCAACGGCAGCCACACTTGCTCGCTCACCGTAACCGTCGGATTGACATTATCGCTCAACAATGGAAAAACACCCCCGAATACAGGCATGCGTTTTGGCGTGTTCGACAGCAAAGCGTCATCAAAATAAAGGTAAGAAATGATATTATCTTCGCTCAACCGTTGATGAACAGGCTCGTGCCAAGTTAATGTATATGTTCGATCAATACTCTGAGCATGGAATTGCAACACCGTCAA
>JAIRTU010000063.1 GCA_031254735.1 Bacteroidales bacterium
GTGGTGATGAGTGCCTGCGGAGACGATGACGAACCCACGTACAAATCCATTTACGGGAAATGGGAAGTCTACAAATACGATTTCACTTTCTACGACGAGCAGTATGGTTGGAGAACACAAAGCGAATATCCGTACAACGAGGGCTATTACGAAGAATATACATTCAAACGGGATCATATTTATTATTATCTGTATGAAGATGACAGAGAAATGGAATTGTTTGAAGGCAAATTTCAATACAACAACGATTTTTTAATCTTGGACAACCTCATGTATTCAACGTGGGTGATGGACGATCTGTTGGAAATGGAGACCACATATCAAGGACAGACAACCCATATCACCCTCCAAAGGATTAACTGACAAGGCTTACGTGCTGCTCTGATGGGTTGTTTGTAAAGAAAGTCTTATATTTTATTGAGAATTAAGGCGGGGATAGTATTTTTTTTGTACCTTTGCAGCCTGAAACAGGTAATATAAAAAATATGAGTAAAAATAATAAAAAACACGAGGAAAACAAAAATAATTTAGACTCTTTCATCAAGGGAACGATTGACTTTTACAGGGAGAAACAGAAAGTTGTTAATGTCGTTTTGATTGCAATTGCTGTTTTGGCGATTTTGTTGGCAACCTATTTTTCCTTTTACAAACCCAGTCGGGAAGAAAAGGCAGGACAGGCAATTTTCAAGGCAGAACAATATTTTGCCATGGATTCTTTAAATTTGGCGTTGCACGGCGATGAATTTTACGACGGACTGTTGACGGTGATAGACAATTACGGTTTTACCAAAACAGGAAATCGTGCGAAATACATTGCCGGTATTTGCTATTTGAAATTGGGCGAATACGACAATGCCGTTAAATATTTAAAGAAATTCAAATCGAGAGACCGATTGGTTTCTATTCAGGCATTAGGCTCTATCGGCGATGCGTATATGGAACTCAACGATGTGGACAATGCTCGCAAATATTACAAAAAAGCCGTTTCTAAAAAAGGGCATGAGTGGGTTACGCCTGTCTATCTGTTCCGTTTGGGAATGCTGTGCGAAATGCAGGGCAATTGGAAAGATGCGGTAAAATATTACGAGCAGCTGCAACAGGAATATCCGCAGTCGTATGAGGCAATGGATATAGACAAACGCATAGAATACAGTAAAACAAAAGCCGCTTCCAATTAATGGAGAAAAAACAAAACCTGTCGGATTACGACCCGTTGAATCTTCCCGATGTTTCGGGGAAAAAAATAGTTGTCGTAACGGCAGAGTGGAATTTTGAGATTACTTCTTCCATGCAGAAAGCGTGTATAAAAACGCTCACCGAGCATGGAATAGCTCCTGACGACATTATAAACATATATGCAGCAGGCAGTTTTGAGTTGCCGTTTGCCGCAAAAGAAAGTCTGCTCAAACACCGGGCAGACGCGGCTGTTTGTATCGGCTGTATTATTCAGGGCGAAACACGCCATTTCGATTTTATCGCTCAGGCAACCGCCAACGGTATTATGCAGGTGGGCTTGGAATGTCGGAAACCTGTTATTTTTGGCGTGCTTACCACCGACACCATGCAGCAAGCTGTTGATCGTTCGGGAGGAAAACACGGCAACAAAGGCACAGAAGCTGCTATTGCCTGCTTGAAACTCTTAGCTTTATCATCTTAAAAATCATTTATAATGAGGATCGTTTTTATGGGAACTCCGGATTTTGCTTCCGGAATTTTGGAAGCCATTCTCAACGACCGTTCGCACGAAGTTGTCGGAGTGGTTACGGTTGCCGACAAAGCGGCGGGAAGAGGAATGAAACTGCAAAAATCTTCCGTGAAACGATGTGCCGAAACACAGCATCTTCCCATACTTCAACCGGAGAAATTGCGAGACGAACAATTTATTGCCGCATTAAAATCGTGGAATGCCGATGTGTTTGTGGTGGTGGCTTTCAGAATGTTGCCCGAAGTTGTTTGGAAAATTCCGCCCAAAGGAACGCTCAATCTGCATGCTTCTTTGTTGCCGCAATACAGAGGTGCGGCGCCTGTCAATTGGGCGATTATCAACGGCGAGACCTCAACAGGGGTTACCACTTTTTTTATTAATGAAAAAATTGATGAAGGAAATATTCTTTTGAGCCAAGAAGTGGAAATTGCCTGTCGAGACAATGCAGGCACTTTGCACGACAAACTGCTCAATATCGGGAAAACGCTGGTGTTGGAAACATTGAACCGGATTGAAAACGAAACGTATAAACCATGCAAACAAACTTCGACTTCGCTTTTGAAGACTGCACCGAAAATCACCAAAGAAGATTGTTTGATCCGTTGGGATTTGCCGGCGGAACAGATTTATAATTTTGTTCGAGGAATGTCGCCTTATCCCTGTGCTTTTTCGAGATACAAAAATCACGGCGGAGAAAATTTGCCGATAAAAATTTTTTCGTGCAAAGCCGAAGAAGCCTCGCATAATCTGCCCTGCGGCACGGTCGAAACCGACAACAAAACTTTTTTGCGGATTGCCTGCAAAGACGGATATATTTATGTGGAAGAACTGCAACTTTTGGGCAAAAAACGCCTTTCTGTTTATGAATTTCTACTCGGAAACAAAGGATTTCATGGTTTGCAGCTCTATTGACAGATATATTTATTGCGGCAGATAAATGAGGCAAAATATTTTTCTTTTGAAAAAATACAAATGGAAAATCAAACCATTATCAACTGTCTGAAAGAGTTTGTAACGCAAGAGCGTTATGCTCGCATTTGCGATATTATAGAAAAACGGACACGGCATTTTACCATTGTGGTCGAAAATCTGTATCAATCGCATAATATGAGTGCCATTTTGCGTACTGCCGAATGTCTGGGCATTCAAGATGTGCATATTATTGAGAATAATTATGAATACGAAATCAGCAAGCAGGTTGCTTTGGGCGCCCAAAAATGGCTGTCGATATATCGCTACAATCAACGGCAAAACAATACCCTTGCCTGTTTGAAAGCCGTTAAAGAAAAAGGATATAAAATTATCGCCACCTTGCCCCACAAAAACGACTGTCTGCCGAATGATATTCCCATAGACGAAAAAACGGCGTTTGTGTTTGGAACGGAACTCGACGGACTGACACGGGAAGCGGTTGACATGGCGGACGGATTTGTGAAAATTCCCATGTACGGATTTACCGAAAGCTACAATGTATCGGTTTCTGTGGCTTTGACAATGTATGCGATGAACGAACGATTGCGTGCTTCTGCTTTGCCCCTGCAACTTTCGCATGAAGAAAAACTGTTTTTGCAGGCAGACTTTCTCAAAAAAAGCGTCAAAGACTCCGACCGTATCTTAAAACGCCTTCATGGAACCTGAACACCACCATTTCCCTTGTCCAATCTTTGATTCTTGTTTGCCTTTGGATATTTTCTTCCATTGATATGTAATCCCTGTTAAAATAAATCGAAAAACGGCAAATGGAAAAACAAAAAGTAGTACATTTGCAAAATGGAAAACAGGATAGGATATGAGGTTCAGGACAATGATATTTTCGGGAAATGCAGCAAACCACCGAGTTGCAAAAAAATAATTGATTTTTTGGGAAAGGATAAATTTCCAAATTCATAAAGAAAAAAATCGATGAATGCAGCCTTTTTTGTAAGAGAACAGAATAGTTTAATACTTGAATAAAATCATGAATAATAGTTTACGAAATACTGTTTTAATAGCAGGCGGGATATTGTTTTTTTTTCGATTGGATACTTTTTCACAAGACACGTTGATATATAAATATGTTTCCTGCAATGAAATTTTCTCGTCGCATACTGTGAAAAAATATTTTGCAGATGACTCCATTTTTATTTTAGCCGGGTTATTTGACGGTAAATTGCAACATCGCTTTAAGATAGAACAGGATCAATGGTTTATGAAATATGATTCCGACCGGAAAGTTTTTTTTAGTCAGAACGAATATAGATGCGGAAGTTGGAATTTGGACGGCGTGGACATGATTGCTCAATGGCAAAAAACGGACATTACGGATAACGCAGATACTGTATACAAATTTGAGATAGTTCCATTATATAATTCGGAAAATCCTTTGCGGTTAGAAAATGGAACGGAAAAAATATATGTCCAAGCGGATACAATCAACCCTTATTATTTTACCTGTTCATCAGGAATTATTGCTTTCAATAATCCATGGATTGGATTGTTTATTAGAGAAGATAAAATGTATTTAAAAGAAATTTTAATGAAAGATATACTTGGCAGATAA
>JAIRTU010000157.1 GCA_031254735.1 Bacteroidales bacterium
TTTTCAGGCAACGTGTACGCCGTAAATCCCAAAGAGGCAGAAGTGCAGGGAATAAAATGTTTTTCAACGGTAGAAGAATTGCCGCAAGTAGATTGTGCTATTTTGGCGATTGCCGCCAAATATTGTCCTGCCGCTGTTGAAACACTCGCCAAAAAGAAAGCCACAGGCGGATACATCATTCTTTCTGCCGGATTTTCGGAAGAGAACGAAGAGGGTGCTAAATTGGAAAAAGCCGTTGTGGAGACTATCAACAGTGTGGGCGGCAGTTTGATAGGACCTAATTGTACAGGATTTTTAAATGTAAACTATTGCGGTGCTTTCGACGCTCCGATTCCCGTTTTAGACCCGCAAGGTGCTGATTTCATCACAGGTTCGGGTGCAACAGCCGTATTTATCAAAGAATATGGTGTTGTCAACGGCTTATCGTTCAACAGCGTTTGGGCGGTGGGAAATTCGGCTCAAATGGGAATAGAAGAAGTGTTGGAATATTTAGACGAAACGTTCGACCCCAAAACAAGTTCCAAAGTGAAGATGCTGTACATGGAAAATGTACGCAATCCGCAAAAATTGTTGAAACATGCCTCTTCGCTGATAAACAAAGGCTGTAAGATTGCCGCTATCAAATCGGGTTCTTCGTCGGCGGGAAGTCGTGCGGCGTCTTCTCATACAGGTGCGTTGGCAACGTCGGACGTGGCGGTAGACGCTTTGTTTCGCAAGGCGGGAATTGTGCGTTGCTACAATCGCGAAGAATTGGTTACGGTGGCGAGCATTTTTATGTATCCCGAAGTGAAAGGGAAAAATATAGCTATCATCACGCATGCGGGCGGTCCTGCGGTGATGCTCACCGACATGCTGTCGAACAATGGCATGGACGTTCCTCATATCGACGGAAAAGCCGCCGACGAGCTGTTGGCAAAACTGTTTCCGGGTTCGTCGGTTGCCAACCCCATAGATTTTTTGGCAACAGGAACGGCACAGCAATTGGGTGATATTATTGACGCATGCAATGATAAATTTGACCATATTGATGCAATGGCTGTCATCTTCGGAAGTCCCGGCTTGTTTGAAAATTGGGACGTGTATGCTCTCTTGGACGAAAAAATGAAAACCTCCAAAAAACCGATTTTCCCGATTCTTCCCTCCATTGTAAATGTAAAAGACGAAATTGCCGATTTTATCAATCAAAAACATCGTATCAATTTCCCCGAAGAATGTGTTTTTGGAAATGCGCTGGCAAAGATTTACAACACGCCAAAACCTGTTCCTGCCAACCCGAAATTGCCAAACATCGACGTTGCCGCTATTCGCAAGGTGGTGGATAATTGCGAAAACGGTTATCTTTCGCTGGAAAATATTCGTATGCTGTTAGATGCCGCAGGCATTGCCCGCAAAGACGAAACAGAGGTAGACAACGAAGCCGATGCGGTTGCTTTTGCCCGCAAAGTGGGTTATCCTTTGGTGATGAAAGTGGTGGGACCTGTGCATAAATCAGACGTTGGCGGAGTAGTTTTGAATGTAAAAGACGAAGAAACCGTTGTCAGAGAGTTTAACCGTTTGATCAAAATTCAAGATACGTATGCGGTGGAAATATATCCGATGTTGTTTGGAACAGAGATATTTATCGGTGCAAGCAAGGAAGAGAAATTCGGACATCAGGTATTGTGCGGCTTGGGCGGTATCTTTATCGAAGTGCTGAAAGATGTAAAAGCCTCGTTAGCACCTATCGGCAAAGAGGAAGCTTTGGAGATGATCAAAAGTCTGAAAGGATATAAGATTATTCAAGGCGTTCGCGGGCAGGAAGCGGTAAACGAAGATTTGTTTGCCGAAGCTGTTTCTCGCGTGTCGGCATTGGTTCAGGCAGCGCCCGAAATTGCAGAGATGGATTTAAATCCGCTGTTGGGTTCTCCCAAAACGGTAGTCGCCGTTGACGCAAGAATCAGAATAGAGAAATAAAACGGACAAAACACGGTATCCTGCATAATTGCACCTTTGGGATTTTTTCAAATTTCAAAGGTGTAATTTTTTAGGGGCGTTTGGCAGTGAATAACGAATAGTGAATAATTACGCTACGAAGAAACGAAAGAACCTAATCCCATTAATCACATAAATCTCATAAATCACAGTTCAGACAGAATCCCAGTTCAGATAATGGGGGGGGAAAACAAAGATGTAACTAAATTACTTCAAATATTCTTTTAAGAATTGACCGGTGTAACTCTCTTTTGTTTTCGCGATGTGGGCGGGTGTTCCCTGTGCGACAAGCATTCCGCCGTTTTGTCCGCCTTCGAGACCTAAGTCAATCACCCAATCGGCGGTCTTTATCACTTCCATATTATGTTCTATCACCAAAACGGTATTTCCTTTGTCTACCAATTGATGAAGAATGGTCAACAACATACGAATGTCTTCAAAATGCAGCCCTGTGGTCGGCTCGTCTAAGATGTAAAACGTCTTTCCGGTGTCTCTTTTGCCTAATTCAGAGGCTAACTTCACACGTTGTGCTTCGCCGCCGGAGAGCGTGGTGGACTTTTGCCCCAGACGCAAATAACCCATTCCCACATTGCACACCGCCTGCAACTTCTGACGAAGAGTAGGCAATCCTTCAAAAAAGTGAATAGCCTCGTCAAACGTCAATTCCAACACGTCGTTGATAGATTTTCCTTTGTAACGAACTTCCAGCGTTTCGCGGTTGTAGCGTTTGCCGTTGCAGGTATCGCAATGAACATATACTTCGGGCAAAAACCCCATTTCGACCGTCTTAACGCCTGCACCTTTGCACGATTCGCACCTGCCGCCCGTTACATTAAACGAAAACCGCCCCGGCAGATAGTGCCGTATCATCGATTCGGGCAGGGAAGCATACAGCTTGCGTATTTCGTCAAAAACACCAATATACGTTACAGGATTAGAACGCGGTGTACGCCCAATGGGCTGCTGGTTGATTTCGATTACCTTATCTATATGTTTCAATCCTTTCACCTCCTTGTAGGGGAGAATGTCGTTGTCGGAACGATAAACATGCTTGTTCAAAATCGGATACAGCGTAGAGGTTATCAAAGACGACTTCCCGCTTCCCGACACGCCGGTAACACAGATAAAAGTCCCCAAAGGGAATTTCACGTGTATGTTCTTCAAATTATGCCCCGAAGCCCCGATAATCTCCAAACATTCGCCGTTTCCTTTCCGTAGCTGTTTGGGCACGTCAATTTTACGTCTACCCGAAAGATAATCGCCGGTGAGGGTGTTGGCGTTGACAATATCGTCAAAGCTGCCTTCCGCCACCACAAAGCCGCCGTTTATCCCCGCCGCAGGACCCATATCGATAATATGGTCTGCCGCTTTCATCGTGTCAAAGTCATGCTCAACCACAATGACAGAGTTTTCCGCGTCTCGCAGGTTTTGCAGAGATTGTATCAGTTTTTGATTGTCTCGTTGGTGTAACCCGATACTGGGTTCGTCCAGAATATACAACACATTCACCAGCTTCGAGCCTATTTGCGTAGCCAGACGTATCCGCTGTGCCTCGCCTCCCGAAAGCGTTTGAGAAGTGCGGTCTAAGGTAAGATAATCTATTCCCAAATCTAACAAAAAGCCCAAACGAACATTGGTCTCTCGAATAATCTCTCTCCCTATTTCCTGTTGTTGAGGTGTGAGATATTGTTCAATGCCTTTCATCCATTCTGCCAAAACATTAATATCCATGTTTACCAAATCGACAATGTTTTTGTCTCCTATCCTAAAACAGGTAGATTCTTTCCGTAGACGTCCGCCCTTACATTCGTCGCAGGTGTGCGTGTGCATAAACTGCGATGCCCATTTGCGAATATTTGCCGGTGCATCTTCCGCATTGTTGATAATGAAATTGACTATCCCCTCGAAATGAGAAGAATAATTGTTTACCCCCGAAGACTCATTCCTGATAGCCAAAGGTTCGGTTGTGCCGTACAAAATATCGTGAACCACATCTTCGGGCATCAGCTCAACAGGAGTGTTCAAAGAGGTACGATGCTTTTTGCATATCGCCTCTATCTGCTTGAATATCCATGTGGGCTTGTATTTTCCAATGGGATCAATAGCGCCTTCGGCAATGGATTTTGTAGTGTCGGGAATCATCTTCTCGATATTGGCAGCCGAAATATAACCCAATCCCTTGCATTTGGGACAATAGCCATACGGCGAATTGAAAGAAAACGTATTGGGTTCGGGTTCGGGATACGATAAGCCTGTTTTGGAATCCATTAAAAGCTTGCTGTAACCAACAGGCGTATCCGATCCTTCTTCCAACAACATCAAACTACCCTTTCCGTACTTCAAAGCTGTTTTGACCGATCGTGCCAAACGCTGTTGCGATTGTTTATTTATAGGAACAACATCTATAAGAATTTCTATATCGTGCGTTTTGTACCGATCGGTCTGCATACGCTGCGTTATCTCTTTTATCTCGCCGTCTAAACGCACCGACAAGAATCCCCACTTGCCGATTTGTTCAAATACTTCTCTGTAATGCCCCTTTCTTGCTCGGACAATGGGAGAGAGCAATTGAACGGTTTGTCCCTGATATTTTTCTTCTATCAAGGCAACCAATTGCTGTTCGGTGTATTTTACCATAGGCTCGTTGCTGAGGTAAGAATAGGCAGTAGACACACGTGCAAACAACAATCGAATGAAATCGTATATCTCTGTAATAGTCCCAACCGTAGAACGCGGGTTGCGGTGAATGGTTTTTTGTTCTATGGAAATAACAGGGCTCAAACCGGTGATCTTATCTACCGCCGGACGCTGCATATCGCCCATAAAACGACGTGCATACGCCGAAAAGGTCTCCATGTAACGCCTTTGTCCTTCTGCGTGTATTGTATCAAATGCCAACGATGACTTGCCCGACCCCGATAAGCCTGTTATCACCACCAGTTTATTACGCGGAATTACCAGACTTATATTTTTCAAATTGTTTTCTCTTGCACCAAAAACTTCTAAATTCTCTTCGTGTACGTTTTCGTTTCTGTTATCTGTTGTCATCTACTTTGGAATAAGCATACTCTTAACGCAGGATTTTTTCGCTTAGTATCCAATAAAAGAGAAGATGTCGCAACTCATAATTGATTTATACTTGTTGGTAAGAAGAAAAAGTATATTTTTGCAACTTTATCAAAAGAGAATATGAAGTTAAGTATTGTTATTGTCAATTATAATGTGTCGTACTTTCTGGAACAATGTTTACAGTCGGTGGGAGATGCCATAAAGCATATAGAAGCAGAGGTCTTTGTGGTGGACAATAACTCTGTGGACAATTCGGTAGAGATGGTGCGGCGGAAGTTTCCTTGGGTTTTGCTGCTCTGCAATGATGAAAATGC
>JAIRTU010000164.1 GCA_031254735.1 Bacteroidales bacterium
CTGCCAATCAGCTGCTCCGCCTGTTCTTTCAGAAGATGCATTTTATCATGTCTTTGACACTGTTCCTGTGTATGTTCCCTGTAGTGCGGTAAATGCATACCAAACCGCTGATTATTGGAATACATTTAGCCATTTTGTTGGCATGCCCGATACAACGTATATTTTCGATACGGTTTGCTATGGCGAGATATATAGAGAAAATGGATTTGTTATAGACCAAGGCTCCGGTATTTATTACCGCACCCAAATAACGGCAAATAATTGTGACAGTATTATTTGTATAACACTTTCAGTATATGATTCTGTTCGTTTTACTGCTTACGCTGCCACTGTCTGTGAGGGGAATACGTATTCGGATAATAATTTTACAAATTTAACACAGGGAGGTGTTTATTATGATACCTTGCAAAATATCAATGGCTGCGACAGTATTATTTGTTTAAATCTTTCAGTATATGATTCCGTTCCATTCACTGTCTGTTCGTCAACTGTATGCTATGGCAACGCCTATTCGGATAATAATTTTACGAACTTAACGCAGGAAGGCGTTTATTATGATACCTTACAAAATATCAATGGCTGCGACAGTATTATTGAATTGACATTAATTGTAAATCCAATTTATTTTGTTCCGGATACGGCAGCAATTAATCCGGGAGAAGTATATAATTTTAACGGTAAAATTTTAACTTTAGCAGGTATTTATTATGATACCTTGCAAACAATTTATGGTTGCGACAGTATTATTGAATTGGATTTGACGTATGAAACATCAACAATAGAAACAGAAAAAACAGAAAAAATCAGAGTTTATCCCAACCCAACCACCGGGCAATTGACCATTGAAAATAAACAGCTAACAATCAACGCTATAGAAATAGTGGATGTTATGGGTAAAAATGTTTACTTATCCGCTCGTCCCATTATTCACTCGCCTGCCATAGACGTCTCTTACCTGCCTGTCGGTATCTATTACTTGCGGATAACAACAGAAACAGGAATCATTACACAAAAAATAATAAAGTATTAACTTAAAATAAAATGGACATGAAAAAAGTATGTATTGGTTTATTGACACTCCTGTTTGTTGCAGGAATGAAAGCTCAAAAACAAACGCCGTATTACTATTATTACAAAGGCGAAAATTTACATACGGAGTATGCTTTTTTATCGGTAAAAGAGCAGCAATTGCCCGACAGTATCAACAAACGGAATATTAGCACAAGTGCGTTACGTTCTGATAATGTTGCAAAAAAGCAGTTTCAAACAGGAAATATCTCCGCAACCAACAATATATTTCTGCGTAAAGAAAAAAGTTGTAACTTTGCAGCGGAAAAATAAGGGGCATTAGCTCAGTCGGCTAGAGCGTTTGACCGGCAGTCAAAAGGTCACCGGTTCGACTCCGGTATGCTCCACCAACCCTTGAAAAACAGCCTGTTAAACATCAAAACAGGCTGTTTTGGCAGGGAAATCGGAACATTGTTTTTTTCTTTGCCCGGAAAACAAATTATTGAAAATCATCTGTTTTCGTTTTATCAACGTATATTTGTATTTCTCTTCGCGTCCCTTTTGTTTGAAAAAAATATCGAAAAAAAACAAAAAAACGCTTGCATATCTCCGAAAAATGTGGTATCTTTGTAAGATCGGCATGCGTGTTTTTGCCGGTAATGCAACGAAAAAGCGTCATTCACTATTTCTGCTTTCTGCATTATTCACCAATTTTTCATCACACAAGCAAGGTTATTGCAGAAAAATAGTACCTTTGCACAAAATAATAAAAAAGAACATGATCTTTCGGAAAATTATTTGCTTATGGTTGTTTTTTCTGTTGGCGGGGCAACTCTCCGCTCAAACAAGAGAAAATGTCCGAACGTTTTCAGACGAGCCTTTAACACGTATCCTGTTTATCTTCGATGCGTCGAACAGCATGTGGGGCGAATGGCAAAGCGATAAGAAAATATTTATCGCTCATCGGGTGCTGTCTAAAATGGTGGACAGTCTGGAAAATTTTTCCAATGTGCAGCTTGCTCTTCGTGTGTATGGTCATCAAAAAGATTATCAATCGTACGATTGCAACGATACCAAATTGGAGGTTCCTTTTGCCCCTAATAATTTCCGGAAAATCAAACAAAAACTAAATTCCATTTATCCCAAAGGCACTACGCCTATCGGGTTGTCGTTGCAGGCGTCGGAGCATGATTTTCCGCCCTGTGCCAACTGTCGGAATATTATCATTCTGATCACCGACGGCATAGAAGAATGCAAAAGCGACCCCTGCGAAGTGTCGCAAGCCCTGCAAAGAAAAGGAATTATATTAAAACCTTTTATCATCGGTATCGGCGATGATTTCAGTCTGAATTTAGACTGTGCGGGAATATACGTGGACGCAAGCAGCGAAATAGCGTTCGACAATGCAATGGATATTGTTATTCAACAGATATTCAACAAAACAACTTGTCAGATAAACCTTTTAGACAGTGCAGGTCGCCCCACCGAAACCAATGTGAACATGACCTTTTTTAATGCGGAAACCAAAAAAGCCGTTCATCAGTATATCCACACCATGAACCCCAGAGGATTTCCCGATACATTATATATAAATGCCATGCCCGAATACGCCCTGAAAATCCATACGCTTCCGCCTGTTGTAAAAGAAGGGATAAAACTTGTTCCGGGCATACACAATGTGTTTGCCGTAGATGTTCCGCAAGGAAATCTTTTGGTAAAATCTTCCTCTAAAAACAGTCGATACCTGAGCAACCCCGTTGTTGTTCGCCAAGCCGACCATTCGGAGATATTGAATGTCCAATATTTTAATGTCTCGGACAAATATCTGACCGGCAAATACGATCTGGAAGTACTGTGTCTTCCAAGAGTAACGGTTAAAGATGTGCGGATAAGTCAAAGTTATACCACGGAAGTCAAAATTCCTAATCCGGGAACGGCTGTCATTCGGAAAAACGATGTGGGATACGGCAGCCTGTATGTTACCCGCAACGGCAAAGACGAATGGATATACAACCTTCGCAACGACGACACACAGGAATCTATCCTGCTGCAACCCGGCAACTATCGGGTTGTTTTCCGCAAAAAACAATCGTATCAAACCATTCATACCCACGAACAAACTTTTGTGATTAAATCGGATATGACAACCACTGTTAATATTCCCAAATAATGGCAAACCGTTTACGACAAATACAATCGGGTGTTGCAGCGGAAAAAATCTCCCGAAACAATCTCGAACAATAAACATATATTATCTTCTTTAACGATTAACAAATTATAATAATGCGAAGAAAAAACAGAGCGGAACTCATCATCGAAAATCTGGAAATAATCGAAGCCGGCTCGGAAGGCGTCAGCTTGGGAAAATACGAAGACCGCGTTGTCTTTGTCCCCTGTGTTGTTCCGGGAGATGTTATCGATGCACAGGTTATCAAGCGGAAAAAATCGTTTTATCAGGCAAGAGCCGTCAATATTCATCGTTATTCCGCCAACAGAGCAGACCCTCCGTGTACGCATTTCGGAGTTTGCGGCGGCTGCAAATGGCAAAACATGCTCTACGAAACACAGCTGTTTTACAAACGCAAACAGGTTATCGACAACTTCCAACGTATCGGCAAGTTCGACTTTTCGGAAGTACTGCCCATTCTGCCTTCGGAAGATATTTTTGCCTATCGCAACAAGGTGGAATATACGTTCTCGAACAAACGATGGCTGCAAAAAGAAGAAATGCCCGACGCCGACGCCGGACGTATCAACACCTGTGGATTGGGGTTTCATCTTCAAGGCATGTTCGACAAGGTGTTGGATATTCAGCATTGTTATCTGCACGATGATTTGGGCAATGAAATACGGAATGCCGTCAAAGAATACGCTGTGGAACATGCTGTTTCGTTTTGGAACACACGCTCTCAGGAGGGATTGCTTCGCAATTTGATTATCCGCAATTCTACATGCGGCGATGTGATGTTGATACTTGTCTTCACCGCTCTTGTTGCAGAAACCAAAGCCTTGCTGACTTTTATTGCAGATAAATTTCCGCAGATTACGTCTTTATTATATGTGATAAATACCAAGATGAACGATTCTGTTGCCGACCTGCAAACGCATGTCTTCAAAGGAAAAGACTTTATGACAGAGAAAATGAACGACCTCACGTTCAAAGTGTCGCCTTTGGCATTTTACCAAACCAACGCCAAACAAGCCTTGAAACTCTACGAAGCTACCGCCCGTTTGGCAGATGTGAAGCGTTCGCAAACCGTTTACGACCTGTATACCGGCACAGGAACGATTGCTTTGTTTGTGGCAAAAAACGCCCGAAAGGTTGTCGGGATAGAATATGTTGCGTCCGCCATTGAGAATGCAAGAGAAAACGCCGCTTTGAACAATATTTCCAATGCCGATTTCTTTGTTGGAGATATGGCAAAAATCTTCACCGACAGTTTTATTGAAGAAAACGGAAAACCCGACGTCATCATCGCCGACCCGCCACGAATGGGCATGCACCCCAAAGTGGTAGAACAGATTTTGAATATTTCTCCCGAACGGATAGTCTATGTGAGTTGCAATCCCGCTACGCAGGCGCGAGATATTGCCCTGTTGACCGAGAAATACAAAGTTACCGCCGTGCAGCCTGTCGACATGTTCCCGCACACGCACCATGTAGAAAACATCGCCCTGCTGGAAAGAATAGGTAATGAGTGATTAACCATTCTCTACTCTCCTCCGCTGAACATCAGATAAAAGGCTTTGGTGAGTTCTTTGTATTCGTCGGAATAGTTGCTTTCGGCGTTTCGGACAGGCAGACTGTCGGTTTGAACGGGCTGTTGTTGGCGGGAAAACCGCAAAAGGGTTCGATTGGCTTTGTGAGACGGAAACGAAAGAATGTGTAAGACATGCACACAGAACAAATTGCGGCTTTCGCAACATGCAATAAGTTTCCGAGCATTTTCCGCAGGAAGAATAACGGTAAAACACCCTTTGTCCGACAGGCAATAATCGGCACAATAAGCCAAATCGTCCAACGAAA
>JAIRTU010000182.1 GCA_031254735.1 Bacteroidales bacterium
AATGAACGACAACAAAAATCATCAGGCGATAGATCGGTTACTTCATATTATGGAAGAATTGCGGGAAAAATGTCCGTGGGACAGAAAGCAAACCATAGAAAGTCTTCGCTACCTGACCATAGAAGAAACGTATGAATTGTCTGACGCTATTTTGGATAATGATATGGACGAGATCAGGAAAGAATTGGGCGATATTTTGCTGCATGTGGTTTTTTATGCTCAAATTGCCAAAGAAAAACAGGCGTTTGACTTTCCTGATGTGATAAACAGCCTTTGCGAAAAATTGATAAAGCGTCACCCGCATGTCTTCGGCGAAATTAAGGTAAACGACGAAGAAGACGTAAAAGTCAATTGGGAAAAGATAAAACTTTCGGAGGGCAAAAAATCGGTTTTGGGCGGCGTGCCTCAATCGTTGCCCGCCATGGTAAAGGCTTTTCGTATTCAGGAAAAAGTTCACGGAGTAAATTTCGATTGGGAAAAATCGTCTCAGGTGCTGGACAAGGTAAAAGAAGAAATTTCCGAATTTGAAGAGGCTGCCCAACAGAACGATCCAAAAAAAATGGAAGAAGAATTTGGTGATGTTTTGTTTTCGATGATCAATTACGCCCGCTTTTTGAATATCAATCCCGAAGATGCGCTGGAAAAAACCAACCGAAAATTTATCCGACGTTTCCAAAAAATGGAAGAACTGATCCTCGAAGCGGGAGCGACACTCTCCGAGATGAACCTTGCCGCTATGGACGTGTATTGGGAACAGGCAAAGAAAGAAATGCAATAATTTGAAAATGATGTCGTAAAAAATAGTATATTTGCAAATTGTAATACAAATGACAAAATGAGCAAAAATGTAGACCATATTACAAAAACTCGATTGACCTCCTCGAAGGTCTCTACGGTTATCAGTATTTCGTTGGTGCTGTATATTACAGGCTTGCTGGGTATTGTATGGATTAATGCCCGCAGCATATCGGCAAATGTGCGTGAGAACATCGGTTTTGAAATCATGCTTTCGTCTACTGTCAGCGAAAGAGAATTGTCTGATCTGCAAAAAAAGCTGCTGACACTTCCGTATGTGAAAGAAATACATTATGTGTCCAAAGAAGAAGCCACACAGGAAACGATAGAGATTTTGGGACATGATTTTCGAGAAATAGTGGGGAATATACTTCCTGCGTCCATACAGCTGAAAATACATTCCGAATATACGTCGTTGGACAGTTTGCAGAAGATAGAAAAGTCGCTGTATCTTATGGAAGATTTTATCACCAATGTACATTATCAAAAAAGCTATGTGAACAATATCAACGAAAATCTGTATAAAATAGGTTTGGTGCTGGTGATTGTCAGCGGCATATTGTTGATCATCGCCATTGCTTTGATCAGCAATACCATTCGTTTATCTATCTATTCCAAACGATTTATTATCAGGAGTATGCTTTTGGTCGGGGCGAAAAAAAGCACGATTTACGCACCGTTTATCATCACAGGCATAGTGCAGGGGTTGTGGGGATCGATAATAGCGTTGTTGCTGTTGTCGGGAATGCTTTATCTGGGATACACCGGTCCGACATTCTCGCAAATTATTGACTTTACACAACCGATGCGGTATATTTATCTGTTTATATTTATCGTTATATTCGGGATATTTATCACGTGGGTCTCCACATTTTTTTCCGTAGGCAAATACATTAAAATAAAATTAGACAAGTTATATATTTAAAAAATAAATACAATGGCAAAGAAAACAATAACAACCAAAAAGAAAGCAACACCTGCAAAACGTCAGGTAAATTGGGCGCCGGGCATGCCGTTCGGCAAGTTTAATTATATACTTATGTTGGCAGGATTTGTTGTCATGTTTATCGGTTACATCTTGCTTTCCGGTGGCGGCAGCGAAGACCCGACCGTGTTCAGTGAAGAAATCTTCAACACGCGACGTTTGGTAATTGCACCCATTACGCTCATGGCAGGTTTTCTGATTGAGTTTGCGGCTATTATGATAAAAATCGGTACCAAGAAAGAAGAACAGGAAACACCGGAGAACTAAATCGGCATGGGTATCGTTGAAGCTATTATTCTTGGACTTGTTCAAGGCTTGACCGAATTTTTGCCTGTCAGCAGCAGCGGACATTTGATAATTGCCAATAATATTTTGCAAATAAACACTTCTGCCGCCGACAATCTTCAATTTATCGTGATTGTCCATTCCGCTACGGTAATGAGTACCATCGTAATTCTTTGGAAAGAAATAGCGGGACTGTTCAGAGGGACTTTTTCCACCACTCGATGGAACGAAGAGAAATCGTACGTGCTGAAAATCTTCATTTCTATGATACCGGTTATGATAATCGGACTTTTTTTCAAAGAAAAAGTAGAAGCCTTGTTTGGCGAAAGTTTGTTGTTGGTTGGCAGTTGCCTGCTTCTCACAGCCTTGCTGCTGACATTTTCTTACTACGCCAAGCCGCGACAGAAAGAAAAAATTTCTTATCGCGATTCTTTTATCATCGGACTTAGTCAGGCGGTTGCGGTCTTGCCGGGACTTTCCCGCTCGGGAAGCACGATCGCAAGCGGACTGTTGTTGGGAAATAAAAAAGAACAGGTTGCTCAATTTTCATTCCTGATGGTGTTGATACCCATTTTGGGAGAAGCCTTTTTGGACGTGGTGAAGATGATCACTTCCACACAAACAGCAGCAAGTATCGAATATGTTCCGCTTATTGCGGGATTTGCGAGTGCTTTTGCGGCAGGCTGTTTCGCCTGCAAATTTATGATCAATCTGGTAAAGAAAGGTAAATTGATTTACTTCGCAATTTATTGTCTTGCAGTGGGTCTTGTCTCTATTGTCTATTCTCTGTGGTAAACAACTGTCTAAAAATAATGGTTAATTGTTACCGGTCAATTGTTAATGCCGCTCGCCCGGCACGGCAAAGTGTAATGTTCGGCTTAGGCTCTGCCCGGTTCGGAATATATATGCAGCCTCCGGCTGCCGCACAGGATTAACATTCTTCAAATAACATTGAACTCCTAACGGAGTTCCGGTTGAGGTGTTGCGCTCTTTACCCCTAACTACGGCTTCGCCTTGCAAGGGGTTATCCAAATTGAAGTCCTA
>JAIRTU010000215.1 GCA_031254735.1 Bacteroidales bacterium
TTTTTCACTTTTGACCTGCCTTTTCAAGGCGAAAAAAGGGTGTGGCATTCGTTAATCCCAAGGCTTCGCCGTTGGGCTGAATTAAAGCGGACTTTCAGTCCTTTTCGTCCGGTTTTGCAATTTGTAATTTTCATAATCACATTAATCACAAAAATCACAGCTTGGACACCGGAAAAGGCAGAGCCTAAGCCGAACACCGCAATTCATAATTGGAAAAATCCCGGGTTGGACAAAAAAGGATTTAAGGGCAAAAGTCCGGACAATTCAATCCAAAACTTTCTTCCACAATTCTTCTCGGAACTGTTGCATGTTGGGGATACGGCATTCGTCCACAGAGGCAATCGGCAAAATATGATGTCCCAACTTCGACAGGAAAGCGGGGGCGCGTTTAATGCCTTCGCCCATATTCACCAAAACCGTTTGGTTATCGGTTATTTCTCTGTTTTCAATGGCTTTTATCACACCCAGCAGGCACACCGCAGAAGCCGGCCCGATATGCGTTTTTTGCTCGTAAGCCACCAATCGTGCCATGTCGGGGACTTTCTCTTCTTTTATTCGGATAAAATTACCGTCGCATTTTCGCAGCAACTTGGCAACAAGCGGATAAGTAGCCGGATTTCCTGTTGCCAAAATAGATATTTCGGTGGGCGGATTGTCGATAACAGGATATTCTTTTTCAAATCCGTCGGGGAAATGTTTTGCTTTGGCGTCTTCCCACGCCTGAACCATAGGATCGCATTTATCCGTCTGTATCATCACCATTTTGGGCAGTTTTATTTCCGGTAAATGCGGCAACAGTTCTCTCACCGCTTTGTCCAGCGCCAGCGGACCGGTGCCGCCGCTGATTGCCTGTATATACACATCGGGGATTTTCCCTGTTATACGCAGCCACTCGAAAACCATTGTCCGTTTCGACTCGATACGAACAGGGTCAATATTGCCTGCCGAAATAGGGATATTGAATTTTTGAGCATAATCGGAGGCAATTTTCTTGGCAAAAGTGTAATCTCCCCGCACCCGATACACCTGTTGTCCGTAAGACGAAATCTCGGCTTGGGAAGCCTCCACCGAGTTGTCAGGCATGAAAATAGCCGCATTCACGCCTGCTATTGCCAAATATTTTCCGTAGGCAGTCGCCGTATTTCCTGTGGAAGCGATACAGTATTGTGTGATACCGTTTTCTTTGAATATGCTTGCCGCCATAGAAGCCGCAATGTCTTTGAAGGTGTTGGTTCCGCCGTTGAGGTCGTTGCGGCAGACATATATTTTACAGCCTGCAATTCCTTTTTCTTTGGCATAATCTTCTAAAAACGACCACCTTTCCAACGGAACAGCACCCTCGCCACACGACACGATATGGTCTTTGTTTTCTAACGGAAGAAAATCGAAATAGTGCCAAAAACTGTCGGGTTTTTTCTTAAACAGAGCAGGAAGCATTCTGTAATCGGCATTGTATTCTATCTCCGAATGTTTGCTTCCGCAACGAGGACAAAGCTGATTTTGCTTAAACCATGCAGAAAAATCAACGGTTATGTTTCCACAGGAAACACAGCGAAGACGATATTTTTTGTTTTCCATGATTTATTTATTTACACGCATCTCAGGCACTATTCCGGTATTGTAAACGCCGTTTTTCAATTTGTCTTTTATCTCTCTGAACACATGAATGGTATAATCAACGTCGTCTAACGTATGAACCGCCGTAGGTATCAAACGAAGTTGAATAACATCTTTGGGAACAACAGGATAAACCACTATCGAGCAGAAAAGACCGTAGTTTTCGCGCAAGTCAACCACCAAATTGGTCGCTTCGGAAATGCTGCCGTTCAAAAATACAGGCGTAACGGCAGATTTGGTAGTGCCGATATTAAAGCCTTCTTCTTTTAATTTGCTTTGCAGCGTGTTGGCTATCTCCCACAATTTTTCTCGCAGTTCAGGTTTGTTTTGCAGCAACTCCAAGCGTTTCAACGCTCCGATAACCATAGGCATGGGCAACGATTTTGCATAAATTTGCGAACGCATATTAAAACGAAGATAATCCACAATTTTTGGGTCGGACGCCACAAAAGCACCAATGCCCGCCATGCTCTTGGCAAAAGTGGCAAAATGAACATCTATGCCGTCGCTTACTCCGAAATGCTCTGCCGTACCGGCGCCTGTTTTGCCCATCATTCCAAAACCGTGTGCATCGTCTATCAAAAGACGGAAGTCAAATTCTTTTTTCAACGCAACAATCTCGTCCAGCTGTCCCAAATTGCCCGACATTCCAAAAACGCCTTCGGTGATCACCAAAATACCTCCGCCCTGTTCGTCGGCAAATTTGGCAGCTCTTGCCAAAACTTCCCGCAACTGCTTGATATTGTTGTGAGGATAAACAAAACTCCGTCCGATGTGCAAACGAACGCCGTCCATGATACAGGCGTGCGCCTCGGAATCATATACAATCACATCATGACGAGTAGTGAGTGCGTCAATGATGGAAACCATTGCCTGATAGCCGAAATTGGCTAAATAACCTGCCGGTTTTCCGACAAAATCGGCTAATTTCTGTTCCAATTCTTTATGATATTTGGTATCTCCCGACATCATACGAGCGCCCATAGGCGACGCCATTCCAAACTGTGCCGCACCTTCGGCGTCGGCTTTACGGACTTCGGGGTGATTTGCCAAACCCAGATAATTGTTCAAACTCCAATTCAGCACTTCTTTCCCAAGAAATTTCATGCGGGGACTTATTTCGCCTTCCAATTGCGGAAACATAAAATATCCGTCGGCATACTGCTGATACTTACCCAATGGACCCGGGGTTTCTTTTATTCTTGTAAAAATGTCTGTCATTTTCTATTTTAAAGATTTACAGGTTAAAAATTTAATCTGCAAAAGTATAAAAATATTCTTTGTGAAATGAAGCGAATAAGGTTATATTTCGCTTTTACCCCATAAAAAAAATTCCGAGTCAAGAAAAAATATTCAAGCTCGGAACTTCATATAGCCGATTTACAGGCTGTTATACATAATCAGCCAAGCTGTTTTGCAATTTCTTTCGGGTGAAGAAAATTCGACTTTTGACAGTGCCTAACGAAATGTTCATCTTGTCGGCAATTTCTTTGTATTTATATCCGTCCAAAAACATCTCAAAAGGGATACGCTGCTCGTCGTTTATGCTATTGATCTGTTTATTAATCTCTTTTACATAATAATTGGTATCTGTCTTTTGCGATGACTGTATCGCCGGTGTTCCCAAGAAATGGAGTTCTATATTATCGCTTATCACCTCGTTGTTGCGTTTTTGCTTGCGATAATTGTTGATAAAGGTGTTTCGCATAATGGTCAACATCCACGCTTTGAGATTGGTATTGTCTTCGTATTTATCTTCGGAAGATAAAACTTTCAGATAAGTTTCCTGCACAAGGTCTTTTGCATCGTCCATATCGCAGGTGAGCGATAAGGCGAAATGGTTTAGTTTGGCGTACATTGAGATAATTTCGTCTCTAAATTTCTGACTATTCATATTGTGTGTTTTTTTCGTTTTACTAATTGTATTATATAGTTAATCAGGAATAATCCTGTTCGCATTTTTCGCAAGGAAAGCATTCCACCCGGAGTACGATTTTTCGATACTCGGATTTTTTTGCTGTAAATAATGACAAACGGCAATCCCCAAAGCATCGGTGGCATCCAGCGATTTTTGCTCGTTGTCGTATTTCACCAGATGATGCAACGTGCCTGCAAGCTGTTCTTTGGAAGCACTTCCTTTGCCTGTGATTGCCATTTTTACTTTTTTGGGAGAATATTCAAAAACCGAAATGCCGTAATGCAAAGCGGCGGCAATAGCCACGCCCTGAGCGCGTCCCAATTTGTGCATCGATTGCACATTCTTTCCAAAAAAAGGGGCTTCTATCGCGGCTTGGGTGGGGTGGTGCTGCTCAATAATAGAACTGATACCGTCAAATATGTCTTTGAGACGATTTATCGGAGATTTTTTTCTGTCAAAATTTAATACGTCCATTGCCACAAGCGATAATTTATTGTTTTCTACTTCTATTATTCCGTAACCCATAACATTTGTACCCGGATCTATGCCTAAAATTCGTTCTTTATTTTGCACGCTTATCTTACCGTTTGTTTTTGTCTTCTACCTTTTGATTAGCACAAAAAATTTGCCAAAGTTGAATTTATTTATTTATTCGACAAACAAGTTTATTATTCCCGCACATTTTTGTATTTTTGCAAATTGTTTTATTAAGTATAATCATGAACGGTACAACGGAAAAAAATATAGCTATCTGGCTGAAAGGTAAGTATGATGAAGAAAGTAAAGATCAAATCCGTCGATTGGCAGCCACCGACAAAGAAGCATTGGAAGACGCTTTTTATCGCGATTTGGAGTTTGGAACAGGCGGATTGCGCGGCGTAATGGGCGTTGGAACCAATCGTATGAATAAATATACCGTCGGCATGGCAACGCAGGGTTTGGCAAATTATATCCTGAAAATGAGCAACAAACAACAGCCCAAAGTGGCTATCGCCTACGATTCGAGAAACAACAGTCGTTATTTTTCGGAGGTGGCGGCAGAGGTGTTGTCTGCCAACAACATTTTTGTTTATCTCTTTGACGATATTCGTCC
>JAIRTU010000234.1 GCA_031254735.1 Bacteroidales bacterium
GCGAACAGACCTCGTGCAACAAGGCTTCGTCAAGCGGTTTCAGAAAACGCATGTCGTAAACGCCGATATTTTTACCTTCTTTTTCCAAAGTGTCGGCAACGGCAAGAGCCGTATTTCCTATATGCCCGATCGAAAGAACGGCAACATCGTTTCCTGTCCGCAAACAGACCCCTTTTCCGATCTCGTATTTGCCGAAAGGCTGATTTCGCCAATTGTTGCAAACGCCTTCTCCTCGCGGATAGCGGATAGCAAAAGGCACAGGCGTTTCGGAGGCGGTAAACATCAAATTGCGCAAATCTATCTCGTTGAGCGGTGCGGCAATTGTCATATTGGGAATACAACGCAGAAATGCCAAATCGTAAACGCCGTGATGCGTAGCGCCGTCTTCGCCCACCAAGCCCGCTCTGTCGATGCAGAAAACCACGTGCAGATTTTGCAACGCCGTATCATGAATAATCTGATCGTAGGCTCGTTGCAAAAAAGAAGAATAGATATTACAAAACGGTATCAATCCGTCGGCTGCCATGCCCGCCGAAAGCGTAACGGCATGTTGCTCTGCAATACCGACGTCGAACGCACGATCGGGAAATTCTTTCATCATAATATCCAGCGAACAGCCGCTTGCCATGGCAGGAGTAATGCCGACTATCCTGTTGTTTTTTCGGGCTAATTCGCAAATCGTTTCCCCAAACACCTGTTGATATTTCTCTACTTTTCCCGGCTCGAAAGCTATTTTGAGAATCTTTCCTGTTTCTCTGTCGAATTTTCCGGGAGCATGATAAAGCGTTTGCGATTTTTCGGCTTCTTCCAAACCTTTTCCTTTCACGGTAACGCAATGCAAGAGTTTGGGTCCTTTGATATTTTTCAATCCCTGCAACACACGTATCATAGAAACAACATCATGTCCGTTGATGGGCCCGAAATATCTGAATCCTAACGATTCAAACAAATTGCTGCTTCGTATCAAACCGCTTTTTATCCAATCTTGAAGACTTTTTATGCTGTTCCGAATAGAAGAACCCTGCTTGTCTTTGCCGGAAAACATTTTCCAGACTTTCTCTCGAAAAGAATTATAGGCAGAAGACGTTGTCAGTTGAGTAAAATAGCTGTTCAACGCTCCGACACTTTTTTCTATCGCCATTCCGTTATCGTTGAGTATCACCAAAATATTCGCATTGGACGAACCCGCATGGTTCAAGCCTTCAAAAGCCATTCCGCCGCTCATAGCACCGTCGCCGATAACGGCAATATGATTACGTTCGGTATTTCCTGTCAACTCGGCAGCCATTGCCATTCCCAAAATAGAAGAAATAGACGTGGAAGAATGTCCCACGCCAAAAGCATCGTAAGGGCTTTCCGACATTTTGGGAAAACCACTTATTCCTTTATATTTACGGTTTTGTTTAAACGCCTCTTTTCTTCCTGTGAGAATTTTGTGTGCATACGCCTGATGACCAACGTCCCAAACCAGTTTATCGTTGGGCGTGTCGAAAACGTAATGTATGGCAACCGCCAATTCTATCGCACCCAAACTCGAACCCAGATGACCCGGATTGATAGAAGTTTGTTCGATAATATAATCTTGCAACTCTTCACACAAGCGTTCTAATTGGTTCAGTTCCAATTTCTTCAAATCTGCGGGCGTATCTATTCCCTGCAACAGTTTCGTTCTTTCAAACATTCTCTTCTTCCTAAAAAATTGAGCAAAGATATAAAAAAATACAGGTGTTTTAATCTTGTTTCCAAAAAAACGTTTACCTTTGTATATTATTATTTTTTAATTCAAAATTCAAATAGATATGGCAGGAGGAATCAATAAAGTCATTTTAGTAGGTCATTTGGGAAGAGACCCCGAAGTAAGAACCCTGGAATCAGGTGTAAAAGTTGCCCGTTTCAGTCTGGCGACTACCGAAACATACAAAGACAAAAGCGGAGAACGTAAAGATGTTACCGAGTGGCACAACATTGTTGTTTGGCGCAATTTGGCAGATGTTGCAGAGCGGTATCTCACCAAAGGAAAATTGATATACGTGGAAGGAAAGCTGCGTACACACTCATGGGAAGACAATGGGGCAAAACGCTATGCCACCGAAGTGGTTGCGGATAATTTTACCATGTTGGGATCAAAGAGCGACGGAGGAGGAGGAGGATATACTCCGCCACCTGTAGTGGAAGAACCGGCGAAAACAACAGACAATATGCTCCCTCCGTTTTTGACGGAAGAAGAAGATCTTCCATTCTAAATTACAAACACGTGTTTTATGGCTTTGGAATCTGTTGTTTTTGATTTTTTGTCTGTTCTTGAAAAAAACAATAACAGAGAATGGTTTAAAGAAAACAAAAATTTGTATCTCTCGGCGTTGAAAAACGTGCAGGATTTTGCGGCAGAACTCATTGCGGGCATATCTTCTTTCGATCCGTCCGTTGGGAGTTTGGAGGCGAAAGATACCATTTTTCGCATTTACCGTGATGTGCGGTTTTCGCCGGACAAAAGTCCGTACAAAACGCATTTTGGCGTGTTCATAGCCCCGAATGGAAAGAAAAGCAATGATGCGGGATA
>JAIRTU010000242.1 GCA_031254735.1 Bacteroidales bacterium
GATGAACATTAAAAAAACAAAAACAGATTAAAAATGATAACATTAGAAAACCTTAACTTCGGTTATACGAAACAAAAAGTACTGTTCAAGGAATTGAATTTGGCGTTGTCTGCCGATCATATTTACGGATTGTTGGGTAAAAATGGTGCAGGAAAAACCACTTTACTGAAAATTATGTCGGGATTGTTGTTCGCCAAAGAGGGGAAAGTCGAAACGTTGGGATACAACTCGGCGTATCGACATGCGGAAATGCTTTGCGACATATATTTTCTGACGGAAGAAATGTATATTCCCTCGATGAAGATCAAAAATTATGTGAAAGCATACGCACCTTTTTATCGCAATTTCAACCATGAACAGTTTGAGCATTATTTGCAAGAGTTTAGCATAGAATCGCAACAGGTAAACATGCAAAAACTTTCTCACGGACAGAAAAAGGAAGTGTTGATCAGCTTTGCGCTGGCTGCCAATACCAAAATCCTGCTTTTGGACGAACCTACCAACGGATTGGATATTCCTTCCAAGAGCATTTTCCGAAGACTCATGGCTTCGGTGGTGGACAAATCGCGTTTGGTGATTATTTCCACGCATCAGGTACGCGATTTGCACAGTTTGATTGATGCTATCGTGATTTTGGACAACGGAAAAATATTGCTCAACAGTTCTACGGAAGAAATTACACAAAAACTTACATTCAAAACAGTAGACAAGAAGCCCGAAGAAGACGAAACTATTCTTTATTCGGAAGACAATATTCGAGGATGCTTGCTTGTGGCAGAAAACAAACACAACGAAGTCAGCAACTTAGACCTTGAATTGCTTTTCAACGCAAGCATTGCAAACAAGCAAAAAATTAATGAAATTTTTAACAATAAATAATATTAATCGTATGAATACATTATCGTTTTACAGAATAAAATATTTATTCAACACGCATTTCATCGCAAATTGGCAAAAGGACGTCAAAAACTTTTTGATTGTATTTGCGACAAGTATTTTCTTTATATTTTACGATCTTAACTTAATAATGCCTGTAATTTTCATTTTATCAATACTTTATGCACGAGGATCGGAGAAAATGCTTGGAAACAAAAATGCTGCCGCAAATTATTTGCTATTACCAACCAATACAAGTGAAAAATGGTTGGTAAACTTCATTCTAACTCATCTTTACTATCCTGTAACCTTGATTTTGGTTGCTGCTTTGGGAATATTTTTCAGCCGGTTTTTTCTTACCGCTTCCACAGTAGATGTATCATATTTCTCAATAAGTTGCGACTCTATTATATCTTGGGTCGTTTTGTTATCCATGACGATGTTTGCGTCCATATATTTCAAGAAGCATACAATTGCTAAATTGTTGGCTATCTTTGCTGTTTTGGTTGTTGTTTTCTTGATTTTCATAAGGATATTCACAAATGTTATCTTTGTTTCCCAAATGCAGTTTATCTTTTATTCCGATGTTTTGCGACCTTTGATATTTTCGGGATCGTTTTTAAGATTCTCGGATATACTTTGGACGGTTTCAAAGCTTGTGGCGATAGTATTTTTCTGGGTATTGAGTTATTTTAGATTACGAGAAACGGAGGTCTAACATGGATTTTAAAGATACAAAAGCAATTTATTTGCAAATAGCAGACTATGTTTGCGAGCAGATATTAACAAAACAGTGGCGGGAACGCGAACGGATTTTGTCGGTTCGAGAGTTGGGCATCAATCTGGAAGTAAATCCCAATACGGTACTTCGAGGATATGATTTACTGCAAAATGAAGGAATTATTTATAACAAAAGAGGCATAGGTTATTTCGCTGCCGAAGATGCGGTGGAGAGAGTGAAAAAATATAAAAAACAAAAATTCACCGAAGAAGAACTGCCGGCATTGGTTAGATTGATGCAGCTGCTCGAAATAGATTTTGCCGAATTACAATTATTAATCAAACATTTTAAAAATTAATAAAAATGAAAAAATATACCAACAAAATTTTAATAACAGGCTTATCCGTATTTGCTATTGCTCTTGCAGCATGGTTTATCTACGGTTTTTATTGGCTGCAAGGCGGACAGAGCGAAAACAAGGAAAAAGCGGACGCCATGATTATGTACACCATAACAGACGAAAACGGAAATAAGAAAATTGTAGCCAAATACAACGGAAAAACCATGGTAATCAACCCGAATACAGGCGATTATATGGAAATAACGGCAGAAACAACATCAACTTCTTCCGATACGGCGGTGATTCAGGTGGAAGATTGAAAGTAAGAAAGATAATATTTTCTTCGCTGCAATCTCAAACGCAAACAGGAGTTTTTGATTAAACTTTTGCGATAAAGCAAATACGATTGCAGTATTGCGGATATTGCCGGCAGATGACAGGCTGAAAAAACTTGGCATTTGTATGTTTTTTTTTAGTAATTTTGTAGAATGGTAGTAAGTTTCAAAAAATGATAATAGCCATTGTTATGAAAGCATTGTTTCCGGTTTTATATTTTTGTCTGTCAATATCAGCTCCAAGCAGTTTGTTTGACGGAATAAAGTTTAACAAACGAGGAATGGGTTATAAGACAAACATTCCCGTTATATATCATTCTTTTGGTAAATATCAAGAAAATGAAGTGAAAAAGTTGGATAAAAACTTTAAAACTGCTACTACTGCTTTATCTTTCATTTATAATGAAGAAAACTACTATGTCGCTATTGAAAAAAAGAATTTTCCCGATTTTTTATCCGATTTGAAAGAAGGAGATTTGATTTTTATTGATATTGTTGTTTTCAATGTTGCCGATTGCTGTCCGGTAAGTCGTTCAAATAAAGAATATTGTTCTTATATCACTAAAATACAACAGAATAATGATGCTGAAAATGAAAAAATAATGCATTTTATTAAATCTTTTTATGCGGAATATATCGCTGAAACTTGTATGGAAGATGATTCGCCCAAATGGGAAAAAATTAAAGAAATTCAAGAAAGATATTGCCATAAAGAACTTCGAGCAAAAATAAAAAATTACAAAAAAAAGTATTATTGGATTACGACCCTTTTTTAAATGCTCAAGACTGTGATTTGGAAGGATTAAAAACATTGGAAATAAAAAAAGATTTGGGAAATGATTCCTGGTTTACAGTAACTTATATAAGTTCACATGCCGGGAAAAGTATAATGATCAGATTAAAAATTATCACAGTTGATAATTCTTATTGTATTTACGGCATTGGTTCATTGGATTAAAAAAAATATTAAAATGATAAATATAAAAACGTATATATTGTTGCTGTCATTCTTGACGCCTGCTGTTATATTTTCGCAGGAAGTTAAACCCAATTCAAGTGATTCAATTCCAAGTTTCGATTTTTGGCTGCTTAAAACTCCCGATGAATATGTTAAAGAAGATTTAAAGAAACCTGTAAATTTTTCTTATATGAAAAATTTACAGGCAGCAATTAAATATATCATGGATAATGATACTTTAACAAATTACGAAATGCTTTTAAAGGCAATACCTGAAACAAATGCTGAATTTGCTGTTTATTTTGCATGTGATTATGAACAGAATGAAATCATCAGAACCGCATGGGGAAAATTAGACCAAATAATATTAAAAAGTGCGATGAAAGATAAAGAGATTTTTGTATTATATTTGAAACTTTCGGAATTTGTTGACGGTTATTATGCCGAAGGTTATTTTGACGATGTTGAATATTTGATAGAAAACAATAAAAGTTATTTTTGTTCAATATATTCAACATTGAATAGTGACTGTAAATTAAAATTAAGCGATTATGCCGAATTTTTCTGTGAATAATTTTCACTTTACATTTTCCGTTGAAAAATATTGATTGTTAATTTATTATATAAAATATTCATTTATACAAACACAAAATCCATTTGTTTTCTTGCAAGACTGACATTTTTTACGCGAATACGGACTTTGTCGCCTAAGCGATAGACTTTTCCTGTATGCTGCCCCAGATAACGATAATTGTCTTCGTCGTAATAATAGAAATCGTCGGCAAGCGATTTCACCGAAACCATTCCCTCCGATTTGGTCTCGTCGAGTGCTACCCAAATTCCCCATTTGCTGATGCCTGAAATCAATCCGTCGAATTCCTGTCCTATTTTATCCGACAGATATTCAGCCTGTTTGTATTTTACCGAAATGCGTTCGGCTTCGGTGGCACGCTGTTCCATATCGCTGGAATACTTGCATTTGGCTTCCAATTCTTCCTTGTTCACAGAGGGTTTTCCCGCCATATATCTGCTCAATAAACGATGTACCATTAAATCGGGATAACGGCGGATAGGCGAGGTGAAATGTGTATAATAACGAAACGCCAATCCGTAATGTCCGATGTTGTCGGCAGAATAAACCGCACGCTGCATGGTGCGGATTGCCAGCGTTTCTATCATGTTTTGTTCGCCTTTTCCCTGCACATTGTCAAACAACCGGTTCATCGAATCGGCAAGACTTTTTCTGGATTTCAAATCCAACGAATATCCCAATTTTCCGATAAAAGTACTAAATTTATTGATTTTTTCGTCTAATGGACGGTCGTGTATGCGATAGACAAAATTTTTGGCTTCTTTTCCTTGCGGGACTTTTCCTATCAGTTCGGCAACTTTGCGGTTTGCCAGCAACATAAAATCTTCGATCAATTGGTGAGAATCTTTGTTTTCTTTGATGTACACGCCGACAGGTTTTGCATTTTCGTCCAAAATAAATTTCACTTCTTCCGAAGCAAAATTGATAGAACCCTTAGAAAAACGCTCTGCCCGAAGTGCTTTGGCAATTTTGTCCAACATCAATATTTCTTCGCAAAACAACCCCTGTTTGGTTTCAATAATTTCCTGAACTTCTTCATAATTAAAACGATAATCGGAACAAATAACCGATTTTCCTATCCACTGTTTGTAGATTTTTCCCTGTTCGTCCATTTCAAATACCGCAGAAAAGCACAGTTTGTCTTCTTTCGGACGAAGCGAACAGACATTGTTCGACAGCTTTTCGGGCAACATGGGAATGGTTCTGTCTACCAGATAAACCGACGTCGCCCGCTTGCAGGCTTCTTCTTCAATTGCCGTATTGGGCTTTACATAATGCGAAACGTCGGCAATGTGAATGCCTATTTGATAATGATTATTTGTTAATTTTTGAAAAGAAACGGCATCATCAAAGTCTTTGGCATCGGCAGGATCGATAGTTATGGTGAAAATATCCCGAAAATCGCGGCGCGATAAAATTTCTTTTTCGGAAATTACGGTTGAAATTTCGGCGGCTTCTTTTTCTGCCTGTTTAGAAAAAGCAGGATTGAAATTCTGGTCAATCAAAATGGAATACATCTCCACCGTATTGTCTCCCGGAAATCCTAAAATTTGCGTTACTTCGCCAAACGGATTGCGGGTATGTTCCGACCATTCGGTAATCTTCGCCACCACTTTTTGCCCCGACTTAGCCCCGTGCAATGTCTCGTTCGGAATAAGAATATCGATAGGCATGTTTACATTGTCGGGAATAAAATACGATATATTCTTCGAGATTTTGATAGTCCCGACAAAAAACTCTTTATCTCGTTTAAGTATCTCAATGACACGACCTTCTGGTTTTCGTCCTTTGCGGGCGGGGAACAGATGCACTTTGACGGTATCGCCGTTTAGCGCATGAGAGGTGTTGTTTGGACCAATAAACACATCTTCGCTGTCGGGATTGCTTGGAATAAGATATGCTTTTCCTGTCTGTTTCATGCTGATGCGTCCTTCGATAACATTGGCATTAGCGTCTATGTGAATGGGGTTGAGTTTGTATTTTCCCCTGTTTCCCACAACGAGGATATTGCTTTGCAGCATTTCTTCTATGGTCTTGCGTACCAACTCTTTATCTTCTTTTGTGGCAATATCCAACTTGGCAGAAATCTGTTTGTAGTTGAAATATTGATATGGATTTTGGCTGAATACGGCTAAAATTTTAGTCGCAAAAGCGGTGTTTATCGGCAGTTTTTTCTCTTTTTTTCTACGTCTCGACATATATTGTACACTGTTTATTTGCAGGAAATAGATCCTGTTTATCCGTTTTCGTTTGAATTTTTAATAAAAGATAACGAAAATAATTCTGTTTTGTTTTTTCGGGAAAGCAGAAAGTCGGTTAAGTTTCCGGTAAAAAAATAAAAGCGAGGTGTAACCCCCGCCTTAAATGTTTTCACAACGGAATAATCCTTATTGTGATTTGCTTCAAGATTTAATGTTGCAAAGATAAAACTTTTTTCAATAGGTTTGTCGATATTTATCATTTTTTTTTATACCTTTGGCATTTATTAAAATAAAACTTTTCAAATGAAGAAAATATTGGGATTAGATTTAGGCACAAACAGTATAGGTTGGGCGCTGGTGGCGGTTGACGAAAATAATAAACCGTACAAAATAGAAGGTATGGGAAGTCGAATAATTCCTATGGGTCAGGACATACTGGGTAATTTTGATAGTGGAATTTCTGTTTCGCAAACGGCAGAAAGAACCGGTTATCGTGGGATAAGAAGATTGCGAGAGCGTCATTTGTTGCGCAGGGAACGTTTGCACAGAGTACTGAATGTCTTAGATTTTCTACCTGAACACTATGCCGGTAGGATTGATTTTAAGAAACGTTTGGGGCAGTTTTCTGCGGATACAGAACCCAAATTGGCTTGGAAAGAAAATGAAAATGGGAAATATGAGTTTATTTTTCAATCTTCATTCGATGAAATGGTCGCCGATTTCAAAAAGATTCAACCTCATTTGTTTGAAAAAGGAAAATGTATCCCTTATGATTGGACGATTTACTATTTGCGCAAAAAAGCCTTGACTCATAAGATTGAAAAAGAAGAATTGGCCTGGATTTTATTGAATTTTAATCAGAAACGTGGTTACTATCAGTTGCGAGGTGAGGAGGAAGAAGATAATCCAAACAAATTAGTTGAATTTCATGCCTTGAGGGTGGTTGATACAGTACCGGACGAAAGTGCCAACAGCAAAGGTGAAACGTGGTATTCGCTTCATTTAGAGAATGGCTGGATATATCGCCGTTCAAGTAACACATCTTTATCCGATTGGAAAGGTAAAATCAGGGAATTTATTGTCACAACCGACCTGAATGACGACGGTACGGTGAAAACCGACAAGGAAGGAAATGAGAAACGTTCATTTCGGGTACCATCGGCAGATGACTGGGCATTGTTGAAAAAGAAAACCGAAGCGGATATAGATAAAAGCGCAAAAACCGTTGGTACATATATTTACGATACATTGTTGGGCAATCCGGCGCAAAAAATAAAAGGAAAGTTAGTTCGTACTATTGAACGAAAGTTTTACAAGCAAGAACTGAAACAGATTCTTCAAAAACAAAAAGAGTTTCATCCGGAATTACAGGACGAAAATCTGTACGGCGAAGCTGTCCGCGAGTTGTATCGTAGCAACGAATCCAGTCAACTTACTCTTGACAAAAAAGACTTCGTTCATCTGTTTCTGGAAGATATTATTTTCTATCAACGTCCGTTACGAAGTAAAAAATCATCCATTGGGAATTGCTCGCTGGAATTTAGAAAATATCGCGATAAAGACGAAGTAGAGCACGTTAGTTATCTGAAGGCAACACCTAAATCGAATCCCTATTATCAGGAGTTTCGTTTGTGGCAGTGGCTTTATAATCTGGTTATTTACCGGAGGGAGGATGATACGAATGTAACCAAAGAGTTTTTAAACAGCGTTGAGGATTATGAGAAAGTGTTTGATTTTTTGGATAATAGAAAAGAAATCAAGCAGGATACGTTAATTAAATACCTATTGGAGCAAAAAGGTTTTAAAGGGAGAATGTTGACTAACGAGGCATCAAAATATCGCTGGAATTTTGTGGATGACAAAGAAAAAGCATATCCATGCAATGAAACAAAAGCCTTGATCGTATCCCGACTGTCGAAAGTTGAAAATCTGTCTGACGGTTTTCCGAACAGGGAAACGGAACAGCAGCTTTGGCACATTATCTATTCCGTTACCGACAAGGTAGAATATGAAAAGGCATTGAAATCGTTTGCCGAACGGTACGGATTGGACACTACATCATTCGTGGAGAATTTTATAAAGTTTCCGCCCTTCAAAAGTGAATATGGCTCATTTTCCGAAAAGGCCATCAAAAAGTTACTGCCTTTGTTGCGTACCGGGAAATATTGGGACTGGGAGACCGTTGGCGAGAAAACAAAAAGCAACATTGACAAAATTATTACCGGAGAATATGACGAAAACATAAAAGACAGAGTGCGGGAGAACGCCATTCATTTGACCGAACGGGAGCATTTCCAAGGCTTACAGCTTTGGCTGGCGAGTTATATTGTCTATGGCCGCCATTCCGAAGCAAGTATGACCGGGAAATGGAATTGTGTGAACGATTTGGAAAAATACCTGCAAGAATTCAGGCAACATTCTCTGCGTAATCCGATTGTAGAGCAGGTCGTTACCGAAACATTAAGAGTGATAGGAGCTATTTGGAAACATTATGGGGAAGGGACGAAAGATTTCTTTTCTGAAATTCACATCGAACTGGGGCGTGAAATGAAACTGCCTGCCGAAGACCGTAAGAAAATAACCGGCAAAATACTCGATAACGAAAATACAAATCTCCGGATCAAGGCCTTACTTTCAGAAATGCTGCATGATCCCGAAGTGAAAAACGTGCGACCCTACTCGCCTGTGCAACAGGAAATTTTAAAAATATATGAAGAATATGCGATAAACAGTAAGGAAAAATATAATTCAAGCACAGGCGATTTTGAATATGACCCCGTTAGTGAAGAAATACTCAAGATAAGTAAAACCGCTCAACCTTCTCCTGCACAGTTAAGACGCTATAAGCTGTGGCTGGAACAGCGCTACCGTTCGCCTTATACCGGAGCAGTTATTCCGTTAAACAGATTATTCACCGCCGACTA
>JAIRTU010000105.1 GCA_031254735.1 Bacteroidales bacterium
TCTTCCGCAAACAGGGCAATGATATTCAATATGGTTTCGGTTGCTTTTTGCATAGATTCCAACACCGTATATTCATATTTTCCATGAAAATTGTGTCCGCCGGCAAAGATATTCGGGCAGGGAAGCCCCACAAACGACAATCGGGCGCCGTCGGTTCCGCCGCGAACAGGAATGATTTCAGGCGTTACGCCTGCCTGCAACATGGCTTTTTGGGCAATGTCTATCAAAAACGGAAAATCTTCTATCTTTTCCCGCATATTGTAATATTGGTCTTTGATTTGGCAGGAAACAAGTGGGCGTTCGTATCGATTGTTCAGTTTTTCCGCAATGTCGAGCAGCAATTGTTTTTTTTGTTCAAAAAGCGTCTTATCATGATCGCGAATAATGTATTGCATAACCGTATTTTCGACAGTGCCTTGAAAATGGGTGAGCAGAAAAAACCCTTCATACCCTTCGGTGTGTTCGGGTTTTTCTTTTGCGGGCAGCAGACATTCTATTTCCATGCCAAGCAATTGCGAGTTGATCATTTTCCCTTTTGCCACGCCCGGATGAATGTCCAACCCCTGTATTTCGATGCGGGCGACGGCAGCGTTGAAGTTTTCGTATTCCAATTCTCCTATTTTCCCGCCGTCGACGGTGTAGGCGTAGTCTGCCCCAAATTTCTGCACGTCGAAATGCTCAATGCCTGTCCCTGTTTCTTCGTCGGGAGTGAAGCCGATACAAATATCTCCGTGAAGAAATTCGGGATTTTGCCCGATATATTCAATTGCCGCCATTATTTCGGCGATTCCTGCTTTGTCGTCAGCGCCAAGCAGCGTGGTGCCGTCGGTGTGAATAATGGTCTGTCCTTTGTAGGAAAGCAATTCGGGGAACAGTTGCGGACTGAGAACAATGTTTTTTTCTTTGTTGAGAACAATCGGAGTACCCTTGTAATTCTTTGTGATTTGCGGGTGCGTAACTTTCCCGCTCATTCCCGGCGACGTGTCTATATGTGCGAGAAAGCCGACAGCGGGAACTTTTTTGTTGATGTTGGCAGGAATTTTTGCCATTACATTACCAAATTGGTCAACGGAAACGTTTTCTACGGCTAAACTTCTCAACTCATCTGCCAACCGGTGAGCAAAAATACTTTGCGACGCTGTGCTTGGAACAGTTTTCGAGTCGGGATTAGATTGTGTATCAACGGCTATATAACGTAAGAAACGGTTTAAAATATTTTGTTGCATTTTTCAAAATGATTTTTATCAAAACGTTTGACCCGATTTATTATTTTATAAAAATATATCAAACGGTTTTTTCTTCGCAAGGAGAAAAATCGGTGCAACAAAACAAACATCGTTGTGCTTTGTTCGGGGTTAAATATTTGTCGATAAGAACAATATTTGCCGTAAAATAAAAATTAGGAATGATATTGGATAATGTGTTTTCAAACGAATTGAAAAATATTCTTTAACTGCTTGTTGAAAAACTATCGAAAAATAAATATGGATACGTCTTCTGTTTTTTCATTAATTTTTTCCGTAATCTATCCTCTGTTGATTGTCGGGACGATATTTGTTGTTGTTTCGGAAAACCGCAATCCGACCAAAACGGTAGCATGGCTTTTGGTGTTGGTGTTTTTGCCTGCGATAGGACTTGTTGTCTATTTTGTTTTTGGTCAGGACAGCCGAAAAAAACGGCGAAAAGATCCTCTCTACCATGATTTTTTGCAAAAGATTTATGCCAGTTTCCCCGAAAATGACGAAAATCCGCATTGGGAAAATCATGCAAAGCAAGTCAGGAAAGAATACAAAACGCTGGTCGATCTGCTGGAAAAAAACGACGATTCCCAAACGACGTATGGAAATGAGGTGGAAATCATTACCAAAGGAACTCGCAAATTCGACGCACTCGTTGAAGATATGGAAAATGCAAAACATCATATCCATGTGGAATATTTTTATTTTAAAAAAGATGCCATCGGCAAAAAGATAAAAGAAATTCTGATGAACAAAGCCTCACAAGGCGTAGAAGTGCGATTTATCCACGAAAACATTGCCAACATCACGGTACTTCCGTATTTTTATAACGAAATGAAAAAAGCAGGTGTGGAAGTTGTGCCTTTTTGCAAAGCCTCATTTCCATGGATTAGACGGCAGTTGAACTATCGCGATCATCGCAAAATTGTTGTCATCGACGGCAAAACAGCGTATACCGGCGGAATGAATATCGGCGACGAATATGTAAATCTGTGGCGAGATACCCATTTGCGGATAAAAGGACAGGCGGTAAACATGCTGCAATCAACGTTTTTGTATTATTTTCTGTGTTCAGGGGGCAAAGAGATTGCCGATTTCAGACCGTATTTTCTTCCGCAGAAAAATTATTCGGACAACCTGATGCAGATTGTTCCCGAATCGCCTGCTTCCTGTTGGTCGTATTTGCGGCTGTCGATGATACATCTTATTAATATTGCGCAGCGTTATATTTATATTCAAACGCCGTATTATCTGCCGTCAGAACCTCTGTTGGAAGCCTTGCAGACGGCAGCGTTGCGGGGCGTAGATGTGCGGATTATGATTTCTGCCAAGTCGGATTTCTTTTTTATGGACCCTGCCATACACTCTTATTACGAACAGTCGTTGCAGGCGGGAATCAAGATATACGAACGCTTCGACACGTTTATTCATGCCAAAACATTGGTCGCCGATGATTATCTTTCTGTGATAGGTTCGGCAAATATGGATTTCAGAAGCATGGAACAGAGTTTTGAAATTAACTGCTATATGTACGATGAACATCTTGCTCTTGAAAACAAATATATTTTTGTTCAGGAAATGGACGTATGCACCGAATTGACACTCGAACAGTGGGCAAAACGTCCGTGGTACAAAAAAATCACAGAATCAATTATGCGACTGTTCAGCCCTCTGCTGTGAAAAAAAAAGAATAATGCTTAATTGTCAATGGTTAATGCCGCTCGCCCGACTCGGCAATGCGTAATGTTCGGCTTAGGCTTTGCCCGGTCCGGAATATATATGCAGCCTCCGGCTGCCGCACAGAATTAACATTCTTCGAGTAACATTGAACTCCTAACGGAGTTCGGGTTTGAGGTGTTGCGTTCTTTTTTAGCGTTGTAATTTGCTTATTGCGTGTTTGTTACATTGTTTCTGCATGCTGCCTCTCATCGCTAACGCCGAATAACATGATGGTCATGATGATCGTGGTGGTGGTGGTGGTGATGATCGCAATCGTGGTCGCAGGCTTCCAAGTGCGTGCGAAACTCCACCTCTCGCCCGACTATCGTTTCTTTGTCGGTTTCATCGATGCTTGTCGATAAATCCGTTCGGACCGGGCAGAGCCTAAGCCGAACAAAGGTTTAACCCGAACATACAAAAGAAAATGACGCTCCACCGAAGCAGTAGAGCGTCATTGACCATGGGCAATTAAAATGGACTTTCAGTCCTCAAATTAATCGTTCACCATTATTCACTATTCGTTATCAGTTATTCACTGATTACTATCTTCCCTTGATAGTGTTCTTTTGCGGCGCTTACATTATATATATAGATGCCCGCGGCAAACTCATTTACCGAAATAACCTCTTCGTTGGTTATATTCCGGCGGATTAAAACCCTGCCTTGCATATCGTATAGCGTGAAGACCGCCTCTGTTATATTCTCCCGCAGGGAAATAATAATATTATCTGTGGCAGGATTGGGATAAACCGCTACAGCAGATGTTTCCAACTCCGTTATTCCGACTTCATCTTCAAACGTTGCCGTATAAGTTATGTCTTGCGTTACGGTGATGGTG
>JAIRTU010000120.1 GCA_031254735.1 Bacteroidales bacterium
GAAAGGATATTTATAATCCGTTGGCGGATTGATGTTTTCCTTGATGGTACGCGGAGAAGTCCACCGAATAAGGTTCAGATAGCTTCCTGCTTTATCGTTCGTTCCTGATGCTCTTGCCCCGCCGAAAGGTTGCTGCCCTACCACAGCGCCGGTGGGTTTGTCGTTGATGTAGAAGTTACCCGACGCATAACGAAGATAATCGTCGGCAACCATAACCGCATACCGATCGCTTGCAAAGATAGAACCGGTTAAGGAGTAGGGAGATGTTTCGTTGCACAACTTCAAAGTTTCTTCGTATTTGGCATCTTCGTATACGTAAATGGTCATCACCGGTCCAAAGATTTCTTCTTCCATGCTTTCGTATTTCGGGGTTTTGGCAAGGATAACCGTAGGTTCAATAAAATATCCTACCGACTTATCGCATTTTCCGCCAAAAACAATTTCAGCATCTTTCGACTGTTTTGCACGTTCGATATATCCTGCAATATTATCGAAAGAAGCCTCATCAATCACGGCATTGACGAAATTGGAGAAATCGCGCACATCGCCCATTTTGATTTCTTTAAGCATTTCCTGCACATATTTCTTGGTTTCTTCCCAGATAGAAGCAGGGATATAGGCTCTGGACGCCGCCGAACATTTTTGTCCTTGAAACTCGAAAGCCCCACGAACTATTGCGGTTGCCAATTCTTTTGCAGGGGCGCTGCTGTGAGCAAAGATAAAATCTTTTCCGCCGGTTTCGCCAACCAGTTTCGGATAGGTTTTGTAGTGTCCCACATTTTTTCCTACGGTTTCCCAGAAGCTGTTGAAAACGTTTGTCGAGCCGGTGAAATGGATACCTGCAAAGTCGGGATCGTTCAAAACCGTGTTGCTGATAATAGAACCCGAACCCGGAACAAAGTTGATAACGCCGGCGGGAACACCTGCTTCCATCAATATTTCCATAGCATAATAGCTGGACAACAACGAAGTGGTTGCGGGTTTCCATACGGTTACATTGCCCATCAAAACAGGACTGATATTCAAGTTGACAGCAATAGCCGTAAAGTTGAACGGAGTAATAGTGTAAACAAAGCCTTCCAAAGGACGATATTCTACTCTATTGATATTTTCTCCCACCGACATCGGCTGATCGGCATAGATTTTAGCCGCAAAATGCGGGTTGAAGCGCATAAAGTCGATCGATTCGCAGGCAGAGTCTATCTCGGCTTGCATCGCATTTTTGGCTTGTCCCAACATACAGGCGGCGTTGATCACATAACGATATTTTGTGGCAAACAATTCACCTGCACGCAAGATGATACTTGCACGTTCTTCCCAAGGCAGGTCAGACCATGCTTTTTTGGCTTTCATCGCGGCGTCTATCGCCATGCGGACTTCTTTTTCCGTGCATTGGTGGTATGTCGCCAACACATGCTTATGTTCGGTAGGCATTACCACTTTACCTGTTTTTCCTGTCTTTATTTTCTTTCCGCCGATAATAAGCGGAATTTCAATTTGAGTGTTGTACTGTCTTTCCAATTCTTCCTGTAAAAGACGGCGTTCTTCTGTGCCGGGTGCATACGACTTTACCGGCTCATTTTTAGGTTCTCTAATGTTAAAAATTGCGTTGTTCATAGATTTAAGTGTTTAATATATATCTTTAATTTCCTGTAAATGTTTTTACGCTTATCTGCTTGTTTTTATCTGTAAGACTGCATTATATATTTATATAAAATATATCGTCCTTCATGCTTACTTTTTCTTCTTTTTTTGAATGGACGTATTTTGCCGTTGTTTCGATTGAGGAGCATTTCCGCTGCGTTGTTGTGCGGCAACGGCTTGTTGCTGTTTCACCATGTCTTCCATGCGTTTTTGCCATTTCGATTTGGTAACAGGTTTGTTTTTACGTGCCTGCATTTGAGCATGCAATTTATCTTCATTAATAAGCAAACGAGAAACCCACATCTGAATAAATGTAATCAGGTTTACCAACAAATAATAATAACTCAATCCTGCGGAATAATTATTGAAAATACCCAAAAACATTACCGGCATCAGATACATCATCCATTTCATCATTTTCATTTGCTGTTCGTTGCCGGAGGTTGCCATCATTTTGTTGTTGAGAAAGGTATACAACAGGGTGGCTATGGTCATCAACAGGGTGAACAGGCTGATGTGATTGCCGTAAAAAGAAGAGATGAGCGGAATGTGCATATCCCACGAGGCAATAGAATCGTAGGTGGAAAGGTCGTCTGCCCACAAAAACGATTTTTGCCGCAATTCGTATGCCGAAGGAAAAAAACGAAACATCGCAATAAGGATAGGCATTTGCAACAGCATCGGCAAACAGCCCGCCATAGGCTTAACACCCGCCTGTCGATAGAGTGTCATCACGGCTTGTTGTTTTTTCATGGCGTCTTCCGGCTTGGGGTAGCGTTTATTTATTTCTTCCACTTCCGGCTTGATAACACGCATTTTGGCAGATGATTTATAATTGGTCATCGTCAGCGGAAACAACACCACTTTGATAATTATCGCCAATATCAGGATAATAATTCCGTAGTTCCACCCAAAACTTTCAAAGAAATTGAAAATAGGAATAATGGCAAATTTGTTGATCCATGCAAATATTTTCCAGCCCAATTGTATTTGATCTTCCAGATTGATACCGTACTGTTTGAGGGTTCGATATTTGTTGGGACCAAAATAAAAGTTAAACCCAATGCTTTGGTTTTCACCTGTAAACGGAATGGTAAGTTTGGTTTTCATGTTTTTGAGCGAACGATCCGACTGTTCTTTCGGCACATTCACCACCATCGTTCCATTGGAAAAATAATCATCGGCAATAATGGTGGAAGTAAAAAACAATTGCTTGAACGACACCCATTTCAGTCGAGTGGAGTAGGTGAGAGAATCGCCTTTGGCGGGGTCTTCTCGCAGGTTTTCCACATCTTCGATGTCGCTGTAATAAATGGTGGTTGCAGTCTTTTCGCTTTTGACGTTTTTCTCTTGCTGCAACAATTGAGCCTGCCATATCAATTGCAAATCGGTTTGGTTGCGATTGATGTATTTTTCGGTATTGACAAAGTTAATTTTCAGTCCTGTACGGTAATCGTTTCCGCGAACGGTATATAAAAATTCTATGTAACTCAAACTGTCGATTTGTTCATGCGATTTGTCGGGATATAAACGCATGGCTATCTCTACGGAATCTTCTCCGCTGACAACAAGCGGAGTGTCGTACGATTGTGTTGGCGTGAAATAGAAATTGTCGGTGTTTAATATCAGATAATTAGAATTGAAATTAAAGCCGAAACTGTTGTTGTTGTCGCCGTCTTTAAACAAAAAGACAGGCAACGAATCGTAGGTTAACAAACCTTTTAATTCAACGGCTTCTATCTTGCCGCCTTTGCGTCCGATAGTCAGACGGTATAAATCGTTTTCCACCACAATCGGTTTGGTTTCTTGTGCGATAGAAGACAATGCAAACACTCCGTAGACAGAAGATATTTTTGTATATGCCGCCAACGTGTCCGAATGTCCGGCGGGGTTTTCGGTAAGCGTTTCTGCCTGTAATGTCTGCTGTTCCAATGCTTGGGAAATAGAGTCGGATAGCCGCTGTGCTTCAAATTCTCTGCGAAGTGAATCCTGTTTGCGTTGATTCGCCATTTGTTCTTCTTTCGACGGGGTCATATACCAACTGTAACCGATAAAGAGGGCAAAAAGCAGCAACAATCCGATAAGCGTATTTTTATTCATGATATGATTTTGTACTAAATAATTTATGTAAAAAATTGAATGTACAAAGATAACATAAAATCCTTAATTAAATACCATGACAAACACATTAAAAATGGAAGAATAATCGTCCGTAAATGGAAATGTTTTGAATTTCAACCAATTCACCTCCCAATCTTCAATTG
>JAIRTU010000006.1 GCA_031254735.1 Bacteroidales bacterium
TTCCGGTTGAGGTGTTGCGTTCTTTACCCTTAACTACGGCTTCGCCTTGCACGGGGTTATCCAAATTGAAGTCCTATCGGACTTCCCTTGCTGTTTGAACGATGATTTTGTCTGAAAGACAATATTTTCATAACCGCAGGTCGCTGACCTGCGGAAATGAACGCACCAACTAACCCGCATTCCCGAAACGAAAAACCGTAATTCTCAATTCGTGGCGAAAAGGATAAACAAGATGTCCGGATATATTGAGGATTTTATGCTATCTTTGCACCTTGATTTTTTTCACTGAAAACAGCAGATATTTATATGGACAACAAATACAAAGAATACAAGAAATTAGACCTTTCCAAGTTGGCAAAGGATATTCGCAACCATTGGGAGTCGAACAACACGTTTGAAGAAAGTTTGCGAATAAGAGCGGGTCGGGCAGATTTTATATTTTACGAAGGACCGCCTTCTGCAAACGGACAGCCGGGTATCCACCATGTTATGGCTCGTGCCATCAAGGATATTTTTTGTCGGTACAAGACGCAAAAAGGCTTTCATGTGAAAAGAAAAGCAGGGTGGGATACACACGGTTTGCCTGTCGAGTTGGGCGTGGAAAAAAGTCTGGGCATTACCAAAGAAGACATTGGAAAGAAAATTTCGGTGGAAGATTACAACAGTGCATGCCGCAGAGAAGTGATGAAATACAAAGATATGTGGGACGACCTCACCAAACGCATGGGCTATTGGGTAGACCTGTCCGACCCTTACATCACCTTTAAAAACGAATATATCGAAAGCCTGTGGTTTCTGTTGTCGGAAATCTACAAAAAAGGATTGCTGTACAAAGGATACACCATTCAGCCGTATTCGCCGGCAGCGGGAACAGGTTTGAGTTCGCACGAGTTGAACATGCCCGGCTGCTATCGCGACGTGAAAGATACTACCTGCGTGGCACAGTTTAAAGTGGTAGAAAATCAAACAATAGATAAATGCCCCTGGGGATTTTCGGACGAACCGCATATCCCGAACAACTTGTATTTCTTGGCATGGACAACCACACCGTGGACGTTGCCCTCCAATACGGCGTTGGCGGTGGGTGCAAACATCGATTATGTTTTGGTTAAAACATTTAATCAATATTCGGGAATGCCGGTCTTGGTTGTTTTGGCAAAAGCTTTGTTGCATGCGTTTTTCAACGAGAAGAATGCGGAGTTGTCGTTCGACGACTATAAACAGGGCGATAAAAACATTCCTTATCGGGTGTTGGCAGAAACCAAAGGGGCTAACCTGACAGGACTTTGTTATGAACAGCTTATCCCTTGGGTGAATCCGGGCAAAGGGGCTTTTCGCGTTATTGCAGGCGACTATGTTACCACCGAAGACGGAACAGGCATCGTACACATTGCCCCTACGTTTGGGGCGGACGACGACCGTGTGGCGAAACAGGCAGGCGTGCCTCCTCTGTTTATGACAGACGCCGACGGCAAACAACAACCTATGGTTGACAAATGCGGGAAGTTTTTCAAGATAACCGATTTAGACCCCGCCTTTGTGAAAGAAAATGTTCGTGTGGATTTGTATTCCGAGTTTTCGGGACGATTTGTAAAGAACTCGTACTGCCCCGAACTTAGCGAAGACGATAATACCTTAGATATAGATATTGTTGTTATGCTCAAAATGCAGAACAAAGCATTTAAAATAGAAAAACATACCCACAACTACCCGCATTGCTGGCGGACAGGAAAGCCGATTTTGTATTATCCGTTAGACAGTTGGTTTATCCGAACCACTGCCATAAAAGACAGAATGATAGCCCTGAACAAAACCATCAAATGGAAACCCGAAGCCACAGGCACAGGGCGTTTTGGCAATTGGTTGGAAAATCTGGTAGATTGGAATCTCTCCCGCTCGCGGTATTGGGGAACACCGCTTCCGATTTGGCGTACCGAATGCGGCGACGAAGAAATATGTATCGGTTCGCTTGCCCAATTGCGGGAAGAGATAGAGAAGTCGATAGCGGCGGGATTTATGAAAGACAATCCCTATAAGTCGGAAAATTATGACGACTTCGATCTGCACCGTCCGTTTATCGATCATATTGTATTGGTTTCGCCAAGCGGCAAAAAGATGATGCGAGAAACCGACCTGATAGACGTTTGGTTCGACAGCGGCGCTATGCCTTACGCTCAATATTATTATCCGAGAAATGATATTAAGACCTCTTTCCCCGCCGATTTTATCGCCGAAGGTGTAGACCAGACACGCGGTTGGTTTTTTACCCTGCATGCCATCGCCACATTGATAAACGATAGTGTTGCTTATAAAAATGTTATTTCCAACGGATTGGTTTTAGACAAAAACGGTAACAAGATGTCCAAGAGTTTGGGCAATGCCGTTGATCCGTTTGAGACTATAGAAACATACGGACCCGACGCTACACGCTGGTACATGATTACCAATGCTCAACCGTGGGACAACCTGAAATTTGACAAAGAGGGCATTGTCGAAGTGCAGCGGAAGTTTTTCGGGACGGTATACAATACTTACAGTTTCTTTGCGCTGTATGCCAATATCGATGGTTTTTCGTACAAAGAAGCCAATATCGCAAACGAAAAACGCCCTGAAATCGACCGTTGGATATTGTCGGAGTTAAACTCTTTGATACGCAATGTGGACGCTTATTATCAAGAGTACGAGCCGACCAAGGCAGGACGTGCGATGAGTGTTTTTGTAGATGAATGCCTTAGCAATTGGTATGTGCGTTTGTGTCGTCGTCGTTTTTGGAAAGGCGAATACAGCGAGGATAAAATTTCTGCTTATCAAACCCTGTATACCTGTCTGGAAGTCTTGTCGCAGCTGATGGCGCCGATAGCACCGTTTTTCAGCGATCGTTTATTCAACGATTTAAACTTGGTCAGCAATCGTTTCAGCGTTCATTCTGTTCACTTGACCGATTTTCCGCAGGCACAGTTAGATTTGATCGACAAGCAGCTGGAAGAACGTATGGGCATGGCTCGTCAAATATCGTCTATGGTGCTTTCGTTGCGTAAGCGAAACAACATTCGGGTGCGTCAGCCGTTGGCTAAGATTATGATCCCTGTCGCCGACAGGCAAATGCAGCAGCAGATAGAAGCCGTTACCAACCTGATATGCTCGGAAGTGAATATCAAAGCTATTGAATATCTGTCTTCCGAAAATAATATTTTGGTTAAGACAATCAAACCCAACTTTAAGACATTGGGACCCAAATACGGTAAGATAATGAAAGCTATCGCTGCGGCAGTGGCGACATTCACGCAGGAAGACATCGCGGCTATCGAGGCAAACGGAAAATATATGATGATGATAGAGGGCGAACGTGTAGAACTGCTTTTGACCGATGTAGAGATATTTACACAAGACATTCCGGGCTGGGTGGTTGTGAACGACGGCAGTTTGACCGTTGCCTTAGATGTTACCGTTACGCAAGAGCTTGCGGAAGAAGGGCTTGCCAGAGAGTTGGTCAACAGGATACAAAGCTATCGCAAGGAAAGCAATTTAGATGTGGTCGACAGGATAACGGTCAATGTGCAATATCACCCTTTGCTTGACGCCATGCTGCTGAACTTTGAAGAATATATCTGCAACGAGACCCTTTGCGAGAACCTTGTTTTGGAAGAAGAAATATCTTCACCCGACAAAATCCGCATTGAGTTGGTTGACGATGTGAAAGTGGATATTCTGATAAAAAAGGCAGAGAAATAAATAATGATATTTTCGGCTTTGCCGGCGGTGAATAACGAATAATCAAGAGTGAATAATGATGTTTTTTTCGTTGTGTTACTGCAAACGCACGCACGCCGATCTTACAAAGATACCACATTTTTCGGAGATATGCAAGTGTTTTGCCGTTTTTTTTGATGTTTTTTTGCTGCAAAAGACACAAAAACGCATGTACAAAACGAAACCGTTTACCGCTAATCATCGGTTTTCGCCTGCCTTTTCGGGGCGAGAAAGAGTGCGGTAACCGTTAAACCCAAGACTTTGTCGGCGGGCTGCAATGTACCGGATTTTTAATCCTTAAATAATTCACGAAAAATTGTTCATGCTTCACCTTTCATCTTTCATCCGGAAAAACACGCACTTGCGATCTTTTTTTAACTGTAAATTATTCATCACTTGATTGTTACGGAATATTCGTCATTTGCAAACGTGCATTGAACGAAGCCGAAGTATCACCATTCGGCGTGTTGAAAAAATGAATTAACAGAAATGATTTGTCTTTTTTTTATTTTTTGTTGTCTCTAAATTCAATTATTTTATATACCTTTGTAGAGGTTTTGTTATGTGTATGGTAACAATAGTATATTATATTATCGAGAAATTAAGAATTTAGGAATTTAAAATAATTATAAATATTGCATTTTTGTAATAATTAAAACAAATCATAGTCACACTTAAAGAATATTATTATGGATATGTTATACGCGGAGGAACACTTATCGTGTTATCACTACGACAGTTCGACCGACCCGACGGTCAGGTATTCCGAATTGGCTCCTCAAAGCATAAAGCAACACATCTCGACAAAGAACAGTATCTGTTTTGTTTTGGAGGGAAATCTTTCCGTTTCGTTTGGTATGGTTGTAAACAAAAAGGCGGAAGCCGGCGATTTTTTCTTATTGCCTGCATATACAGAAATTTCGGTGTTGGCAAAGACAAAAGCAACTGTTTTTTCGTTCAATCTTCCCATACTTTTCTCTTTTTGCGATCATTTTTCGCTGGAAAGGCTTTATTACGAGTCGAAAAAGAAAAAGAGAAAATCGAATAAAACACCATTTTTAAAAATAAACGAACAGATAGAAGCCTACATCAACAGTTTCTTACCTTCGTGGCAGAAAGGATTGCGGTGCAACTTTTATTTGGAACTGAAAATCAAAGAGTTTTTCTTTATATTGCGTTCCTGCACGCCCAAAGAAGACTTGATTGCTTTTTTCACGCCGCTGCTGTCGGACGACATGGAATTTTACCGATTGGTATTGGAAAAATATTCTTCCATAAAAACCGCCAAAGAATTGGCAAGTGTAACCAATTACAGCGTTGCAGGTTTTGATAAAAAGTTTAAAAAAGTGTTCGGAATGTCTGCCCGCAAGTGGATGACCAAACAATTAGCCGATAATATTTATCATGAGATAAAATGCACCACCAAATCGTTTATTCAAATCAGCAAGGAATTTGGTTTTTCTTCGTCGGCACATCTATGCAGTTTTTGTAAAACGACGTTCAATTCAACACCCAAAATTATTCGTAACGGAGAAAGCAAGAAAAAGCCGAAAAAAGAAAAAGTTCTCTATGATGTTGAGAATGATGTTTTTACCATTGAGAATTGATGTATTAATCGGGTAAAAATGTCTTTTGGAGATGTTTTGATAAATTCTGTCGACCGAAACAAAAATCATCAACGGAAAACGGCAAAAATTGGCAAAACTCGCGACCGTAAACAATAATGAAGAAACAAAACAATGGCAAAATGGCAGGAAAAGGATTTTGGGGTTGTGCAAAATATCGGAATGTAAATGAGTGTTAAATATTTGAAATATAATCAATTATAAGATATGAAAAAACTTTTTGCAACAACAGTTTTTTTGGCGGCAGCTTTTGCTAATGCCCAAAACAATACATGTTTCTTTACTTTTGAAGAAATTACCGAAAAAGAGTTTAATACAGCGTATAAAAATAATTATAATGCTCCTTTCGTAAAAGAAATTGCCGATTCGACGAAACTTGAAAAGGCTCTTGAAGCAATTGAAAAAATTTACGATGAAGGTGAGAAAGAGCTTGCAGAAAGCGAATTGTGTGATTCGCCCGGATGCCTTACTTCCTTTGAAGCGTACTATCCTGCGCTCAATTTGTATTTGTTTCATATCTTGGATTATCACGGCGAA
>JAIRTU010000066.1 GCA_031254735.1 Bacteroidales bacterium
GAACGATTATTTGCCTCCCTGGGTCTGACGGATATAAATCCGGTTCGTTTCGAGAGCTGTCGCAGTATCGCCTATGGTGGTTTGGTCTACGAAATCACACAGCAGGAGGGTTGTGCGGAGTGGTCGGCCGATTTATCGGAACATTACTTTATATCCTCTTGCCAACAAAAGAAGTTGCCACGCAGTGGAAAAAATAATAGATACCCTCAACCAAACACATACCAAATATCCAACTACGGATTTGACGCTATTTTATAAAATCGCGACATCCTAATTCGGAAGACGTCAGGAGTTCTGAATTTATTAGTTTTATCTTCTGTGGTATGCTTAGCTTGGCAAAAGGCAAAAAAGCGAAATATGGTGCCTTAAAACGTGCATTTCGTTACGAATCCGTTACCTGTTTTCTTAGGCTTCTTACTAAAAAAGTTTTCCTTTGTGCGGGATACGGCAGTTGTGCTCACTCCAGTATGCGAAATTTCTTTGATTGTTTTTGATAAATCGACAGAGGAAATAAATAAAAGAAGATATATTTTGTAGATAATAAAAGAATGTCTATATTTGCAATTCGCTACATAATTTGTAGTAATTTGAAAATACAGACTATGGATAGGTCAATGAAAAAAAACAGATACTCCAATTGGGATAGTTTCCTTGTGGAATTGCAATCAAAAGGACGTTACACTTTTACTTTTGATGAATTGCGAACTCGTTTTGAATTATCAGGAGAAACACTTTTGCAAGTTGTGTACAGATACAAATTCAAGAAGCAAGTCGCACAAATTCGCAAGGGTTTTTATGCCATTATTCCGCCTGAATATTCCAAACAAGGAATGTTGCCTCCCTATTTATTTATTGATGATTTGATGAAATCTTTAAACAAACAATACTACGTAGCTCTGATTTCGGCGGCGGCTATTTATGGAGCAGCACATCAGCAGCCAATGGATTTTTTTATTATTGCTAAAAGTCCTGCTCCAAGAAACATAAGAAACAATAAATTAAAGATCACTTTTTTGTCTAAAAACTGTTGGGTACAAGAAGGAATAAACCAGCAAAAGACAAATGCCGGTTATATGAACGTTTCTGTTCCGGAATTAACTGCGTTAGATTTTTTCGAATACACCCATGTGTTTGGTATAAATCGCATTGTTTCAGTATTGCAGGAGCTGGTTGAGGAAATGAAAGCCTCAACGCTTGTAAAAATATCTCGGCAATATACTAATACCGCTGCCATACAGCGATTGGGCTATATTTTAGAAATGCATCTCACGCAAGAAAAATTGGCAGACAGTCTATGGAAGGTTTTAAATAAACGAAACTTTTTCCCCGTGGCACTTTCGCCACAAAAAGAAAAAAAAGGAGAAGCAGGCAATCGCTGGAGAGTAATTAAAAACATGGAAATAGAAAGCGACTTATGATACCTAAACGATATATAGATGAGTGGAAAGAACAAGCTCCTTGGCCTACTGATGCACAAGTGGAGCAAGATTTGATTATTGCAAGGGTTTTGGTGGAAATGTACTCCGATGATTTATTAAAAAAATCGTTGGCATTTCGCGGAGGCACGGCATTACACAAACTATTTTTGGCTCCACAAATCCGGTACTCCGAAGATATAGACTTAGTACAAGTCCATTCGGAACCTATCAATCCCATTTTGAAACAAATCCGTGAGCGGCTTTCGTTTCTTGGGACAAAACGAACAGTAAAACAACACATTCATAATAACACAATAATTTATCGTTTCGATACCGAAGATGCATCCGTACCGAGTATGCGTTTAAAAATCGAAATTAATACCCGCGAACATTTTAATGTTTTAGGCTTAAAACAGATTCCTTACAAAGTAGAAAATGGTTGGTTTTCGGGTGATTGTTTTTTGACAGGTTACGAATTGGAAGAACTTTTGGGAACAAAGTTACGAGCTTTGTATCAACGTCGTAAGGGTCGCGATTTATTCGATTTGTATTGTGCTTTGAAATACCAACAAGTCGATATCGAAAAACTCATTCGTTGCTACAAAACCTATATACAGTTTTCTGTTGCCAAGCCGCCCACACAAAAACAATTCCTTGTCAATATTGAAGAAAAGATGACTGACCGTGATTTTTTGGAAGATATTCATTTTATTCTCAAACCGGGTGTTGAGTATAATAATAATGAAGCGTGGGATGTTGTGAGGCAGGAAATAATTGAGAAGATTTAGAAATATGGACAAAAAATGTCGGGTAATATCTGATGCTCCGGAATCGAATGCGGGAGACGATTTTCATGTTCTGTGGTCTATACGAAAATCACTTTACCGCCGGTTTTCTGGCGGCGAGGACTCAGATTCAGCCAACTGGTAAAATGCCCTACTGAAGGCCACTTGCTCATATCTGCTCCCGTTACGCTCAAAATATCCAGCAACATTTTTTCATCAAAACCGCCCACCTGTGTCAGATTAATCCCCGGTATATTTTCCAGATAACCCTTTACATTACATCTATTGCGTATTGATTTTTGCGAGGCCGTATGTAAGTGAATACATTTGTATATATTTGCACCTGCAAAAAAGATTAAAAATGGAAGATAAACCGGTATTAAATGCCCACCACAAAGCGGAATATCCGCCCATGCATACGGCAGAGCACATCCTGAACCAGACAATGGTTCGGATGTTTGGCTGTCCGCGTTCAAAAAACGCACATATCGAACGTAAAAAGTCAAAATGCGATTACCTGCTCAGCCATGCGCCGACCGAAGCACAAATTGCGGAGATCGAACGCCGCGTAAACGAAGTCATCGACAGCCACCTGCCTGTTTCGTGCGAATATATACCGCGCGAAGAGGTCGGCCGTTATGTCGACCTGAGCAAACTGCCCGAAAACGTATCGGATACGCTTCGTATTGTTCGCGTGGGCGACTACGACGCCTGCGCCTGCATTGGCGAACACGTACAAAACACATCCGAAATCGGCCACATCAAACTCCTGAACCATGACTTTGAAAACGGCCGCTGGAGAATACGCTTCAAGTTAATTGATACGCCGGCATAAACACCTCTTTTTCGATCCGAAATTCGTCTGCCTTTTCTCTGTGAAAAAACTTTTTTCATCTGCACACGCTTGGAAGATCTGAGTTTTTTTATCTGATTTTGATCGCTTATCATCTTCGCACGATGTCGCATCTGCACTGCGTTGTGTTGAGGATACACGGCTAAGAATGAATTATAAACGGAATTGAGATTTTTATTGACTGGCGAAAAAAATCATCAAAAAAATGTGATTGTTTATAATTTTTGTTGTATTTTTACGACCCTGTACCGGTCGCTTGTTTTATGGTGTGATGTCATAAGAGCAGATGAATATCATGGAAATGCATCGGATGATTTTTTTTATGCGTTGTTTTTTAGCGGATATTCGTTTGTGTATTAAAAGATACAGTAATTAATAACAGCAATATATGAAAAGACTTTTTTTAGATTCCGAGTTTTCCGAATTGACACAGAAAGCGAAACTGTTGTCAATAGCCTTGGTTGCCGATACGGGTGAAACTTTTTATGGCGTCTTTAATGACTACGAACCTCAAATGATTACCGGCTTTGTTGCCGAACAGGTTCTCCCTTATCT
>JAIRTU010000069.1 GCA_031254735.1 Bacteroidales bacterium
TATCCTGTTTCGATGAAACAGCTGATAGACATTGCAGACACCGGAAATATTATGCCGCCAAAAACAACATGGTTCGAGCCGAAACTTCGTTCGGGATTGGCGATACATATTTTAGAATAGCATTTTTTTTATTTTATATCAGCGGGGCAGGTCATTTGGCTTGTTCCGCTGTTTTTTTGGCTGAACGGTGATTGTTCGTTTCGTCAATGCGTAATTTACCACTAACCACTAATCACTGATCACTATTTTGTTCTGTTACGAACTTTTGTTTTTCTTTTCGGCAGATCATCTGTATCGCCCATTTGCCCGACTGCACCGACGGCGGTATGCCTCCTCCGGGGAAAAGCCAATGACCCGCCATATAGAAGTTGTCGATGCCCGACAAGGTCTGTGACAGCTGTTGCGTAATGTTTTTCGACGAAGGCAGAAAACCCTCGTAAGAGCCTTTCCACGCACCGGTGTAGTTGACGGTGGTTTGAGGTGTTGCTATATCGCAGACGTCGATATGGGCAGCGCTGTCGGGATAGTTCTCTTCCAGAATACGGACAGCTTCTTTTTCAATGGCTTTCTTTTCCTGTTGATATTCTTCTTTGGATAGGTCTTGCCACAGTTCCCACGGACTTTCAAAGCGGATAACGATACAGGTCTTTCCTTCCGCCGCCATCGTCGGGTCGAAGCTGTAATTGAGGATACGGTATCCCAACGAAAGCCTTGTCCGCCCTATCTGCCGCCCTTCTGCCAACACCAACTGAACAGGATAATCGGTTTTTAGAGGGGCATGTATGCCAAAAGAAACCTGAACAAACGAAACAAACGTCTCCCAATGTTGGTACACATGATGTATTTTCTTGGAGACATAATCTCCTTTCAACATCTTGAAAATGGTATTGTAACCGTCGGCGGCACTTATCACATAATCGGCGTTTATCTGTGTGCCGTCTTCGAGCAGAACGCCTTTTGCCGTATGGTTTTCGAGCAAAATTTCTTTTACCTTCTTTTTAAAGAGCATCGTCCCGCCCAGACTTTCGTATCGCTGCTGCATGCGTTGGACAATGGCAAGCGAACCGCCCACAGGATAGCCCGCATTCTTGCGGATATACCACGCCAAAACAAGCAAAAAAGCCACCGACGAGAAATTAGCCTTTCGGTGAAGATTGTGCAGAGAAGTTTGCAGCCATTTATTTTTGAAATCAAGTTGAGAAAAATAGTCTTCGCAGGTGTTGTTTCTGTTTTTGAAGATAGTATACAAAGCAGGATACGAACGTACCAACGCCCGAATATAATGCCACGGCTTGCGTAAAGACGGTGCTAAGTCAAAAGGTTCAAGATAGCAGCACCGTTTAATATCCCGACACATTTTCTTTATCTTTTTGGCGTCTTCGGGTGCTTTTTCCAAGAGATAGGCTTTCCATTTCTCAATATCGGTATACATCAAGAAATCGTCTTCGCTGCCGTTTACAATCCGCGTGTGGAAGTCGGCATTAAGAATTTCGACCTCATCATTCAAAATATTGGTCTGCCGATAGGTGTTGTAGAATGTCCCGCATCGCGTTCCGACTATCCATTGCACGCTGTAATCGAACTTATATCCTTTGCGAAACCACGCCGTACACAGTCCGCCTGCAATGCTGTGCATTTCTACAATTTGAGACTCAAAGCCATTCAGCCGGGCAAAGATTCCGGCAGAAAGCCCTGCCACACCGCCTCCAACAATCACTATCTTCTTTTTCTCCATATATGCAATCTATATTAATAAATAAAACAAATAATCAACCATACATTTTCGGTAGTTTTTTTCATGGAACAGCTGTGCGATGTGTTGCAAAAACTTGCTCTCATCGGCTTTTTTCTTTTTGCCCAAAGGCTCATATTTTTATTGTACTTCCCTCAAAAGCGGCAATGGTTTCGGGGAATACGGTTCTTGCCTCTTCCAAAAGGGGTTTAATATCTTTGTATCGAGCGGAATAATGCCCTATTAATAATCTTTTGGCGTGCGCCAATACAGCAATTTGAGCCGCCTGTTGTGCCGTAGAGTGAAACTTTTCTGCCGCAACGCTTTCCAATTCCTGCATAAAAGTAGCTTCATGATAAAGCAAATCCACATGCTCGATATGAGGAACTGTTTCTTCATCGTAAATGGTATCCGAACAGTAGGCAAACGATTTGAAATCGTCAGACAGAGTAGTTATGGCGTCGTTTTTCCATACCGTTCCGTCTTTTTCCACAAAGTCGTTGCCTGCTTTTATCCGCACAATATCTTCGGAAGAAAGCTTGTGTTTCTGTACAAACGTCTTATCGATCAATCGGGTCTGTCCCAATTCGTTGAACAGAAAACCATTGGTGGTAATGCTGTGCCGCAAAGGAAATGTGGATATTCTTATGCCGGAATCTTCGTATAAAACGGTTTTCTTTTTATGAGCGGCGATGGCGTGAAATATCAAAGGATAGTGCAACACCGTTCCATCGGTTTTCAGTTGCAGTTTGATGATTTTCTCTAAGGGTTTATGAGCATAAATATGCAATTCTTCTTTTCGCCCCAAGAGGTTTTGTGTAAAGATAAATCCTATCAAACCAAAATAATGGTCGCCGTGCAGATGGCTGATAAACACTTTGGAAATACGTTGCATGTGAACGCCCGAACGCCTCATCAATATCTGCGACCCTTCGCCGCAGTCTATCAAAAAGAAGTCTTTCTTCTTATTCGATTTCAACAAAAAAGCACTTGGATGTCTCGACGAAGTGGGCGTTGCCGAACTGCTTCCTAAAACGGTCAGATATAATGCCATAACGTATATTCAAAAGGATAATAAACTAAATAAATTGGTTGGGGGAAAAATGGTGTTGTGTTGTTTTTATATAAAAAACTAAAGTATTCCCGCCGAGAGAATACTTTAATTTTCGTTATGTTCAACAGCCCTTTATTTTGCTTTTAGATTATCGCCTGCATCGTTGATAATCATCTCGTAATACCATTCGGGATAAAGCGGGTGATTGGGTGCTGCGATATAGTTTTTATTATATCCGTTGTCCAAAAACTTTCCGTCTTTTTCTTTCTTGACATTTCCGTCGATATATTTCACCAACAGATATTCGCTTAGCTGTTTCCAGCGATTAAACATTTCTACACTTGCCCTGCCGGAATAATTGGTTATATCGGCAATGCCCTGTTCTTTGTTGCGATTGTATGTTTCGGCAAATTTATCCGACTGTTCTGCCACCTGTTTGATAAATCCCGATTCCAATTCTTTCTGCACTTTCTGAATATCGACAATCATATTGTTGTAGCGAGAATAAGCGAAATTGCTCACCTGATTGAACAGCCAAAAAGCAGCGGTGGAAGAATAGGTCATCATGTTTCCGTTGCCCACCTTGAAGCAGTTGGGAATTTTGTTGATACCACAGAAAATCGGAACATAACACGTGCTGTATGTGTCGTCAACGCCAAACCAAAGCACACCGCCAACAGCAGACGGATATTTGGAACGACTTTGTGCCACAAACGAAAACCCTGTCTGTTGCGTAGAAGTAGCTCTTTCGTGAATATAATCTACTCCTTTGTATTGCCATGTCATGGGTCTCCAACGGTACGGACACACAAAAGGTCCTGCCCCTTTATCTTTGTTCATGTCCATGGACGTGCCTTCGTAATGGTCGCGCATCAGGTCGATAACATCTTCAACGCCCAACAGATTGACAGGTTTCACCCACAACGGCATACGGTTTTTAAGATTTTCTCCGCGAGCGTAATCTTCGTATTTTGCCATTTCGCCGGCATTTACTTTCATAAAGCCTGCCCAAACTCTGGCTTCGCAAAAACGGGCGGCGCCAAAATCCAAAGGTGCATACACATCGGAAAAACTAAACGCGGCATCTTCTCCCGTAAAGATATTTATATCTCTCGCATACGAAATTACATCGGAAGCATAAACGATCTCAATATCCGGCTGAAATATTTTGCTTAAATGTTTACAGCTGATAACTTTCTTTCCGTCTTCTTTCGGGAAAGCAGTAATACGAGCATGATTGGCATGTCCCGACACATATCCGTCGGGGATACGCATTGCAACCCAAACAGCACCTTTGGTGTTTTTCTTCGGATCGACGTTGCCGTTTTTGTCTAAAATTTTCTGCCCTTTTCCTATCATTTCAAAAATCCATGCTTCCTGTCCGTCGGAAAGCGAGAACGACTCTCCACTGCTGCAATAACCGTATTCTGCCACCAGCTCTGCCATTATTTTAATGGCTTCGCGTGCCGTTTTTGCACGTTGAAGTGTGATATAAATCAAACTGCCGTAATCCATAATTCCGGTTGTGTCCACCAATTCGGAACGTCCGCCGTAGGTGGTTTCGGAAATCGCCAACTGATGTTCGTTCATATTGCCCACCACCGAATAGGTTTGCGTTACCTGTTTGATCTGTCCGAGTTTTTTCCCGGAATCCCATTCATACACATCCAACATCGAACCTTCGGGATAGGTAGCCGCCGGATAATAATACAGTTCTCCATACAGCGTATGAGAATCTGCCGCATACGTAATAAAGGTAGAGCCGTCTTTGGACGCACCTTTGGTTACGATAAAATTAGTACATGCCTCTGCCACATTGTTTCC
>JAIRTU010000088.1 GCA_031254735.1 Bacteroidales bacterium
AAAGATTATCATCTTCAATCCAATAGTCCCTGTATAGATCATGGATGTTGTGCACAAATATCGACAGACTTAGATGGCAATCCACGAACATTCGGAAATAGTGTTGACATGGGAGCTTATGAAAGTACGAGTACAACCATAGTGCCGGATGCCAAAGGCATTGTTTATGTAAAAAAGAGTTCCACAGGTGATGGTTCTTCATGGAATAATGCCGCAGGAGAACTCGCTGATGCATTGTATGCGGCAGCCACAAATACAAGCATACATACAATTTGGGTAGCACAAGGCACCTATAATCCTATATATCCTGCAGACAGCAGCAGTGCCGATCCAAGAGACAGGGCTTTTGTATTGCCGGATAATGTGTCGGTTTGGGGTGGTTTTCCTGCCAACAGTTCTAATGGTACGAATATGAGTCATTGGAATTGGCAAACATACCCCACCATTTTATCAGGATATTTGGGACAGATTAATAATCAACATACGTATACTTATCATGTTGTCATTGCAGCAGGAAGCAATTCCACTGTTCCAAAATATATGAATGGATTTACTATTGAGTATGGACAGGCTTTCGGTACGGGAACTATGTTCGTAAATGGACATAGCGTACACAGGAATAATGGAGGTGGAATTTATGTTATTGCTTCTAATGCATATTTTGCTGACTTAATTGTTCTAAATTGCCAAGCAAATAATTTTGGAGGAGGAATGTATAATATGTCTTCTATTCTATATATGGAGAATATTTGGGCAATGAAGAATACAGCCAATTACGGCGGAGGTATTTATTCGGAAGATATTCCACCCTCAAGTTCTGCATGGAAACATATCAGTATTATAGAAAATCATGCCAAAGTTCATGGAGGAGGAATGTATAATAGAGAACACAGTAATATGTTTCTGAGTTGTTATATTTGCGGTAATAAAGCCGATGCGCAAGGCAGCGCCATATTTAACAGTGCTAATGCGTCTCCTGTATATCACAATGCCTTGATAGCTCAGAATGAAATTACTGCTTCTTCAGACGGAGGGGCATGTATTTTTAATGACAACCACTCATCTCCTCAATTTAATAATATTACCGTAGTTTCTTGCCTTCCGGATGGAGTAGGAATGTTTAATGATCAAACTTGTCATCCCAACTTGTGTAACAGTATTATCTGGAGCGGCAATTTATTACCGGGAGGACAACAAGCTGTTGTTGATCCCGATAATACGGTAACATATCAGCACTGTTTAATACAAAATATGCAACCGGCAGGAAATAATTTACCGGGTGGAACAAATCCTGATTTTATTAATCCTGTCTATACCTCAAACTACACAGCTAATTATGGAAATTATCATTTAATGGCAAGCAGTCGGTGTATAGATTGGGGGGACAATTCATGTGCAACCGTGTCTACAGGTGATTTGGATCAAAATCAACGTATTTTAGGCAAAGTTGATTTAGGTTGTTACGAGTTCAACCCGTCTAACCCTACGCCATCCAATAATCCTTATCACAAAAGCACAAGAAACGAGAATATTATTCCGCAAGAAGACATTGTTCTTTCCAACGTAACATTAACTGTTTATCCCAATCCTTCTGCAAGCGGACAACAACCCTCATTGTTATTGGGAGACGGAAGGTTGCATTACGAGGGTGAAATAGATGTAAAAGTATACTCTTTGGAGGGAAAACAACTTCATAACAAAGTATATTCAACAGGAAATGTTACATTGGATATGCCGCAGCTGTCGGCAGGTATGTATTTGGTAAGTGTTCAAACCCAAGAAGGCAAAACATATACCGCCAAATTGGTTATTTCAAGATAATATGTTTTGACAATATCAACCCGGAGTTAACGAGAAATGCAGGCTTTGCTTGTATTTCTCGTTTTTTCACCTGCCCGGTTCAATACGAAAAAACTTGTGGTAATCCTGTCTTTCCCAAGGATGAAGTGGGTGGACACACTCCCGAAACGATAAAATCACTCTCTGATCACTTCAAAGGTATAATCGTCTACAAAGCGGATCATGGTGGACGGTTTTACATCTTCCACAGGCGAAACCGAAGGGTCAACAATGTAATCGACCTCTTCTTTTACTTTCCTGCTTATCTCGTTGAAAGAAACAGGCGTGGGTTGACCGGAAATATTGGCAGAAGTAGAAACGACAGGCTTCCCCAACAGACTGATTAAGCGTTTGCAGAAATCATTGCGGACAATGCGGATAGCAATACTTCCATCGGGAGCAATCAGATTTTGAGGCAGGTTTTTCACATGTGTGTAAATAAAGGTGGTCGGGCGATGTGCCTGCGTTACCAAATCCCACGCAATGGCAGGAATATGGTCTAAATAAAGAGATAATTTTTCCACCTCGTCCAGCAGAATGAGCAGACTTTTACTTGTCCGCCGTTTTTTTATGGCAAAGATTTTCTCAATAGCTTCGCTGTTGGTTGCATCGCAGCCCAAGCCCCAAACAGTATCGGTAGGGTAAAGGATAACCGATCCTTTTTTCAGATATTCACACGTCTTGATAATTTCTTCGCTGATATTCATAAGGATTTATATAAATTTATAACTTCTCTTGCAATGTTTTCTGCTTGAAACCGCTTCACCTGTTTTTCTCCTTTTTCCGTCAAACTGTTTCGCAGACAGGTATTCGACAGCATTGTATATATCGTATCGCCTATTTCTCCTGCATTATCTGCCGCAACATACAAAGCGGCATCGGCAGCCACTTCTTGCAAAGCGGCGGTATTGCTTGCAATTATCGGAACGCCGCTCGACATCGCTTCGATAATCGGAATGCCAAACCCCTCAAAAAAAGAAGGATAAACAAATACCTTTGCCAAACGGTAAACAATCGGTAAATCCAAAGAACAGACAGTGTGGCAAAAGTAAACATTTTTTATGTCTCTTTGACGGATATATTGTTTTAACTCTTCCGCATACGTGTTCGCTTTGCCCACCACCACCAAAGGAAGCTCAATACGAGGGTCTTGCATTGCATTGATGACGTTGAGAATATTTTTCCGTTTCTCTATATTGCCAACCATTAAAATAAATTCATCGGGAAGAGCGTATTTTTCTCGAACGCTCCGGTGTTGCTCTTCGTTTGTCTCAAGCGAAAAAACGGCACTGCACGGCTGATGGATAACTTGTATTTTTTCTTCTTTTACCTTAAAAAAATGTATCAGATCGTTTTTTGTTTGCTCGCTCACCGCCACAATAACATCGGCTTTTTGGCAGGCAAAAGCAGTTTTGTGAGTGTATGTTATTCTGTCGTGCCATTTGTACCACTGCGGATACCGCATAAAAATAGTATCGTGAATACTCACCACCGACTTTGTTTTTGCCGATTCTATATCGCGAGGCAGTTCATTGCTCAGCCCATGATAAATATCCGTCCGGCAGTGTCTCGCCTCCCGACCGATACGATTGTTTCTCCAATAAGCAGAAAAAAACCGATACAGTCCGTGCGGCGTGACCATGTCGGGTTTTCCCTCCGGAAAAAGTGCTGCACTTGCAGGCGGAGTAAACAAAAAATAATCGTTTGCGGGATAAAAAGCATACAATGCAGCCAGAATATTCCGCCCATAATTTCCCAACCCGCTTTGGTTGAAAAATATCCGTTTCGCATCAAACCCTATCCTCATCTTGTCTTTTTTGCAAAAGTAGTATTTTTTTGTTTACTCAAAATCCTGTTTGAAGACAAAAATGAAAACAATGTTCCGACAATTAAAAGCCGAACATCCATTTTTCTTCTCCCCATTGTCCATTGAAACCCCTAATGCACGCTCGAAACGGCAGAATTTAATCCCACTAATCATATTAATCACCGTTCAGACGGCAAAGGGGAAATTAAAAGTCGAGGTTGAAAGAGAGGTAGAACACGCCTTTGTTGGCTATCCTGTAATTTTCTACGCCCCACGCATAGTCGAGGCGAACAAAGTAACTCAACAGCTGAAAGCGTACTCCCATGCCAAAGCCCCCCACAATAGGTTCGGTCTGCTTTTTCAGGGTGATTCGGATACGACTTGCGGGCATGTCGATGGTTCGTGTAAGCAAAGCACTTTCTTCTAAATAAGGGTGCAGTCCCACCCATGCCGTTCCCATGTCGCCGAAGAGGATCAGTTGGAACGATTGCAGAAACTCGCTCTGTAAAGGTTTTTGCGAGAAGCATTGTATAATCCTGAAACGCAGTTCGGTGTTCAGCACAAAGAAATTAGTACCGTTGCGTATATTTTGGGTGAAGCCGCGCATATTGGTCGCCAAAGTCTGGTAGGTATAATTGACAGACGTGTCGATGTTTATTTCTTGATTGAACTTTGGGAAAATCCAATTGTCCACGCCCCCCATATAATAAATGAGTCTGTTCTTCCCAAAAGAAGTGCTTGCCGCCAAACGGTTTGCCCACACCAGTGTACGGTGCAGTTTGGTATAGTGTCGCAAGTCGATCCCGACAACCGTCATGTTGTTGAACGCCTTGTTTGGCACGCACGAAAACTCCGCAAAGAACTTCCCGCGAAACCCTCGCAAGAGGTTGGTGGCTATCGGGCGGGTGTTGTCGATGACATATTCTCCTTTCATGCCCACCCAAACGCTCTGCGACGGCTTTCGATGCAGGCTGTAATCGTTGATGGAACGGTAATCGTATCGATTGTAGCGGAAGGTAAAGGTGGTATGTATGCTGTTTGCCTTGTCGAACGGATATTTGAGCAGATAATGAATATTGATATTCTGCTGTCGGGTGTCGTATTGACCGTCAAACGATTTAAGCGACTGATAATGCAACACCGTTTGTCTGTCTAACCGATGTTTCAGGTTCTCGTAGCTGTACAGAAACTCCAAATTGTTCAAATCTACCGAAATACGCACACCGCCCATCATGCGGTGATCTTCCATCAAATCGCAAATATTCACCATCAGGAAAGCATTCAAACCCGGATTGGTGTAAATGGGCATGCTCGACTTGATGAACTGTTGATAAAAAGTGCCAAGAAAGCTGAAATCGGCTTGTGCAATCATTCCTTTGATATAATATTGCACATCGTAATTGCGGGGCAGCAAAGGTGCTTTTTGCTGATCGGTTTTTTCGTTGGGATAGTCGGCAACGGCGTTGGCTTCGTTGTCGGCGTTGGTGGTGTCGGGGGGCATCTGCAACTCCGACAGGCGTATTTGTCGCAATTGCTTTTGGTGAGTTTCGGGGTGGAGCGTGTCGTGGGTGTTTTCTTCGGGAACAGCCTTCGGAATATTTGCCGCAGGCGTCAGGATATTGCGTTTGCTCACGCCGGAAAAACGGATATAGTTTTCTGTCCCGATAAGCCATTGACCGTTTCGGAAAACCTGCTGCACCGCCGTTGCCGTCAGCGGATTAATGTCCTGTGCCAAAATGCCTGTGTTGTAATTGCTCACAGGATACCAATCCACACGATACGTATAATGAATAGCCGTATCGATACGACTGATCACGTTGCTGTATTTGCCCAGATAACGATTGTTGATACCGTTGAGGTCGCTGATAAAAGATATATAATCTTTTTCTGCCTCCACAGGATATGTTTCGTTGGCAGACGGCGTGTGTGTGATTCTGTTCAGTTGTTTGTTTTTTGTGGAAAAATCATACATGAAGAGGTCGTATTTTCCGTCCTCAAAGGTATCGTCTTCTGCCCCTATGGTATCGTTTCGGCGGGTGGAAGAGAAGATAATTTGCGTATTGTTGCGAATAAAACGCGGGGCAAAGTCGTCGGCTTTGTCTTCGGTGATCTGTTCCAGCGAGCGGGAAGCCATAGAGTACACATAGATGTCCGATTGTCCGTTTCTCACACCCGAAACAGCGATATATCTTCCGTCGGAAGAATAAGAGAAGTCGGTAATCTTGTTGATGAAAATCACCTGCCGCTTGTCGAACTTCTTCTTTTCAAGATTATACGATTGAAAATAAACCTTGTCTTTATATTCTGTCATCATTGTCAGCAAATTTCCCGCAGGATGCCACCTCACCAAAGGGTAGCTGTAATCGGGATTGTCTTCCATGCGATAATGATGACGATAAATACATTTCTTTTTTCGGGCGTCGAGCGGCAGTATCCACACTTTTACCCTTCCTTCCAAATTGGTAACATACGCCAATTGCGTTCCGTCGAAAGAAAGAGAGGGCGATATATAATTGGTGTTTTTCCTGTATTTCAGCAAAGACAGTTCAACCGCATCTTCGCCGGGTTTGAGCAGATGCGACTTTTTGCTGTATTCTATCCAATCGGCAAACAGACTCTTTATATTTGCACGCAGTGCGTAATAGATTGCTCTTTCGTAGTTTCGGGTAGATTTAACGTAGTGGAGAATGTTCACAATGGCATTTTCGCCGTATTGTTCTTCAACGTATTTCCAAAAAGAAAATCCGACAATCTGTTGCTCGTAATGCGACAGTTTATAGAACCGCAACTTTTCGTATCTGTCCATCAACAGTCCGTCTTTGATAACATCGTCAAATTCAACAGTCCATTCTTTGGAAAAATAAGCATTCAACCCTTGCGTAAACCAAATGGGACAGTCTGAAAGATAGCTCGCCGACACATTCGATCCAAAGGTTTCTCCGATGATGAAATAATTGATAAACAAGCCTGCAATATTTGTCCGCAAATCGTCCAGAAAGGTATGTATGTTTCCTTTGAAATAAAGGAATATCTTATCGCCGTGTACGGGAGTAACTCCGCCGGTATTGTGTATATTGCCCATTTCCAAGCCGATGTTCGATTGCTGATAATCGGAATGACGAGCGAAAATAACTATTTGCATCTTCGACGAAAGACTGATACCGAGTTTCTTCTCCATTTCAAACACGATACTCGGAACATAATCGGCTGTTAATGCTGCCAATTCTTTGGTTTGCGGATAATAATAAATGTCGGCAAGCGAAGTCCGATAATAACTCCACAGGCGATCGTCGTGCTGAATGCGATTTTGCCCGAACGATAAGTTATGTCCATTGTAAAACTGTGCTTTTGCAGGTATTCCACAAAACAATAACACCATAGCGGCAAATATAATTTGTCGAATGAGAGATGTATCAGATGCCTTGATCCTGTTCATGCTGTTGTCGTACCTTTTTTAACTGTGCAAAGACATTATATTGTATTGTTTGATGTTTTCGCGTTGCCCTTTAAATGCTTGCTATCGCTTTGTTGATTCTTGCAATGGTTTCTTCCTGCCCAATCAATCCTATAATATCAAACAAATCGGGACCTTTTCCTGCACCAACAATGCACAGACGCAAACAATTCATGATTTGCCCCATGTTGAGTTGATTTTCGGAGATATAACTCATTGCCCTGTCGTGAGCAATTTGCTTGTCGAAAGGTTTTACGCCCTCTATAATCTTTGATATTGCTTTCAAATGAGTGGGCGTGTCTTCTTTCCAACGCTTCTTGATAACGTTTTCATCGTAAGAAGACGGCGAGACAAAAAAGAACGCCGCCTGTTCCCAAAAGTCGGTAAGAAAGTTCATTCTCTCTTTCACAAGAGCAATCACCTGTTCGGTGTATTCTTTGGTTGCAGGAATGCCCTTTTCCTCAACCACAGGCAAGAACAGCAACGCCAACTCTTGATTGTTTTTTTCTTGCAGATATTTATGATTAAACCATTTTGCTTTCTCGTAATCGAACTTAGCCCCCGACTTGTTCACTCTATCCAACAAAAACAGGTCGATAAGATCGTTCAGCGAAAACAACTCTCTGTCGTCGCCGGAGTTCCAACCCAACAATGCAAGGAAATTGATGACCGCCTCCGGCAAAAACCCCTGTTCTTTATATCCCAAAGAAGTTTCTCCCGAAACAGGGTCTTTCCATTGCAGCGGAAACACAGGAAACCCCAAACGGTCGCCGTCGCGTTTGCTCAACTTTCCATTTCCGTCGGGTTTCAGTATCAGCGGAAGATGAGCAAATTGCGGCATCATGCTTTCCCAACCCAAATAACGATACAGCAATATATGCAAAGGCGTAGATGGAAGCCATTCCGCCCCGCGTATCACATGGGAGATTTTCATCAAATGATCGTCCACCACATTCGCCAGATGATAGGTGGGCAAGCCGTCCGCCGACTTCCAAATGACTTTATCGTCCAATACCGACGTGTTTATAAGCACTTCGCCGTGGATACGGTCGTTGATGGTTATATCTTCTCCCGAATGGATCAAAATACGAACCACATACTGTTCGCCTGCCGCTATACGCCGCTGAACTTCTTCTGCCGTGAGTGTAAGGCTGTTTTTCATGCTCAACCGCACAGAAGCATCATATTGAAAGTTGGGGATTTCTTTTCGTTTGGCTTCTATCTGTTCGGGCGTGTCAAAGGCAATATATGCCCGATTATTTTCCAACAGATAATCTGCATATTGCTTATAGACAGCTTTCCGTTCCGATTGCCGGTAGGCAATGCCGTCTTTGTTTTCGATGTGAACACCCTCGTCGAAAGTTATTCCCAACCAATTGAACGAATCAATGATATACTGCTCGGCGCCGGGGACAAATCGGGCAGAATCGGTATCTTCTATGCGAAGAATGAATTTGCCGCGGTTTTGTTTGGCGAACAAATAATTATACAACGCCGTACGGACGCCTCCAATATGCAACGCACCGGTAGGACTTGGTGCAAAACGAACTCTTATTTCTGACATACAATATGCTGACTTATCCATTTATTTTCTGCAAAGATATTCATTTTAGCCGAGACCTCAGACAACTGCGTTGTTTTTTTTACCCCAAAAGAACACGAGGGAAGCACAAAGTTCACAAGGACGCACTTCCGAAACAGCATAACTAACCACTCATCACTAACCACTGACCATTTTTGCATATATATATAATGTAACAACAAAGCCTAACCCCGCTAATCCTATTTGTCATATAGATTATAGTTGAGAGAATATAAATTTTCTTTCTTGAAAAACAAAATAGTTATTACCTCTATTAAAAATAGAAAGGCGTACCTTTGTGATGTAATTTTTAATAGAGATGAACAATTTAGAGGACGCGAATATTTACTTAACGCTTTACAGATATTCTCTACTGCCTTCGGCAGAAGAGAACGCGCCTGCGAGAAACGTTTTATCGCCTGCGAGGAAAGTCTTTCCGCAGGCGGAGAAAGTTTTGCCGCAGGCGGAAAATGTTTTGCCGCAGGCGGAGAAAGTTTTGCCGCAGGCGGAGAAAGTCTTGCCGCAGGCGGAGAAAGT
>JAIRTU010000170.1 GCA_031254735.1 Bacteroidales bacterium
ACTTACAATTATTTTTTCGATTGGAAAATCAGCACACTCCCCTGTCTTTCGGAGTTTTCGACCATCACGTTGAAACCTCAAATATGCAACAGCACAACAGATTTGGAAATGAATGCAATTGCTGTTGTTCCCAATCCCAACAACGGATTTTTTGAGATAATCGGATTGGAAAAACAGGAAAATTACAGCATCGAAATAAGCGACGTATCGGGAAAAACCGTTTACAAAAACGAAATGCTTACAACAAACAATATCGATCTGCGGCATTGTTCCAACGGATTTTATTTTGTGAGACTGTCCAATTCCAAAGGCATGAAAGTAATTAAGTTTGTCATTGAGAAATAAATCATTTTTTATTTTATGAAAACAAAACGTGTATTTGCAGGCATTTTCGGCAGGCGAAATGTCGGAAAAAGTTCTTTGATAAATGCCGTTACAGGTCAGGATATTGCCATTGTTTCTGCTTTGGCGGGTACTACCACCGATCCGGTGAAGAAGACAATGGAAGTGTTTGGAATGGGACCTGTTGTTTTTGTTGATACGGCGGGCATCGATGATTGCGGAAGTCAGGGAGAAGAGCGAATACGGAAAACAAAAGAAGTCATCAAGACCGTAGATGTTGGGATTGTGGCTGTGGCAGACAATGTTTTCGGGGAAGAAGAACAGGCGATCATCGATGAATTAACGTCTTTGGATATTCCTTTTTTGATTGTTCACAACAAATCCGACCAACAAAGGCTGTCCTGTTCTCTGCGGGAAACATTGCAGCAATATCACGTGCCTGTGTTGGAATGCGCCGCCGCCCAAAAGCAAGGCATAAACACGTTGATAGAAAAATTGGCGGAAATAACGCCCGAAACGGCGTATCGGGCAAAGACGTTGATTGGCGATATTGTTTCGCGGGGCGATTTGATCGTTTTGGTGATGCCGCAAGACAGCGAAGCACCCGAAGGGCGGCTGATCCTTCCGCAGGTGCAACTTATTCGTGATATATTGGACAATCATGCTGTTGCGGTCGGTTTGCAGCCCGAAGAATTGGAAATGTATCTGCAAAAAAACGTTCCCGATCTGGTCATTACCGACAGTCAGGTTTTTGATATTGTGGCAAAGACCGTTCCCGAAAACATTCCTTTAACAAGTTTCAGCGTGGTGCTGGCAAGGGCGAAAGGCAATTTTGAACATTATTTAAAAGGAACTCCCCGCATAGACACACTCGAAAACGGCGATACGATTCTCATGTTGGAATCGTGCACGCACCCTGTTTCTTGCGAGGATATAGGGCATCATAAAATCCCTGATCTTATTCGGAAGAAAACAGGAAAAGATATTCGTTTCGAGATGATTTCTTCGCTTTCGCCGCTGCCCGAAGATGTGAGCCGATATGCTATGGCTATTCAATGCGGCGGTTGTATGGTTACAGAAAAACAGCTCTCCAATCGCATACAACAACTTGTTCGCAAAAACATTCCTGTTTCCAACTACGGAATGACCATTGCCTATCTGACAGGAATTTTTGAACGGACAACAAAGCTGTTTTTGCAGGAAAACACAAAATAAAATACATTTCCCTGCCGATATACTCACCGACAGGGAAATAATTTTTCCCGGATTATCGTTTCCAATGCGGCTTATCGGCTATCGTTCCATCGGGATAGATAACAAATTCTTTTTCCATCTCTCTTTTTTCCACGTCAAATTCGTAGAAAGAGAGAACGCCTTGCGGGGCGGTTTGCTGAATTTGAATATGATCGACGTCGTCTATTCTCCAATCGGCATAATCACTGTTGTTGAAAGCGTCTTGAACGGTTTTGGGCAGTTTTCTAAACGGCATATCCGTTTCTATTTTCAGCCAATTTCCGTTTTCGTCAAACCATACTTTTACGTCCATGCCGTCATTGCGAAATTCGGCGGTTAAAAAACCGTCGTCGTATTCCCATTCCACAAATTTTGCATTCGGATACAGTGCCTCCAAACTTTTTTTACAGGCAGTATTTACGCCGTTGGATTTTTCGCAGCTGCTCATCATGAAAAACGCTGTTGCAAGCGTTATAATTGCTATTTTTCGCATAACTATTGTTTTTATTAATTAAAGAATAAGTTGTTTCATTTACTTGTTTCAGTCGTCGATGTCCACCAATCGAAAGCCGGAGTCAAATTCCAGACTGATACCGTTTGACAGTCCCACTTCGTAACCGTTCCAATCTTCTTTTTCTATTTTGCAGATTTTGTTGCCGGCGAAATGTTTTTCCACGTAATTCCATATTGCGGCAGGAATCAGTTTTTGGGGGCATTGACTGTGTTTGCAATTGATTTCTTTCCAATTTCCTTTTCTGTCAAATTCAATTTTGTTGCCGTTGGTAAAAATCACTTCATACGATTTGTCCAGAATATCGGTATCCATCTTCACCAATGCGATAGCCTGTCCGGAAAAATGTTCTTTAATCAGCTGTTGAGACTGTGCGGGCAGTTGTTCAAACGATATGGGCAAGTCATCTGTTGCTCTTGCCGACACGTGCATAGCTTGTAAACAAGCAAAAATCATTACTAAGGTCTTCATACTTTTAAAAATTTATATTATTACTGTGTTATTATTTTGTGCAAAGGTAAACCCCAATTCTGAAATGTTTCTGAAATGATAAAAAAAAATTCGGAATGGGAATTAAATTGTCTGAACGGTGATTTTTCCAATTACGAATTACGAATTACGAATTACGATTTTGTTTGGTTGTGTGTAATTCGTTTCGTTGTTTCCCCTAACAATTTGCCCATAAATCACAGTGCAGACAATTGCACCGTAATTCGTAATTTTTTTTTTACCACTCGTTCCCTTGTCCACTCGTCCACTCGTCCTCTTACCATGAATCTCATAAATCCTAGTTCAGACAACTGCACCGTCATTAACAATTGACCATTAACAATTAACAATTATTTTCATATCCATTTCACGAGGTGAGAGTCTTGCGGGTAGGGGAGTAACTCGTTTTTCGCAAAGATACGTATGGCGTAGTTGTACATTCCCGACCGCTGCGGCGTGCCGACAACGGTATATGTGGCGATGTTGCGTTCGACCGTTGTCAGCGTGGCGGTGTATTTCTCGGAGATAACGCTGCTGCTCTTGTCGGTATGTTCGGAGATGATCACCTCCACGCCAATATCTTTCGGGTGCAGGGCTTTGAGGTCGATGATGATCTCTCCTGTGAAGTCTTCCGTGAGGCTCATGGGGTTTTTCTCGTAATCGGGAAACTTGGCACTTACAACCGTCATCTCTTCCCACGCCTTGCTGATGTTTCTTTTCCAATCGGATATTTTCAGGGCGAGTTCGTAGTCGTTTTTCCGCAACTGTTCCGAACGCCGATACAGTGTGTTGTAGTATTTTTCCTGATAATCGTCCAGCATGCGTTTGGTCGTGAACTGCGGTGCTATCTCGGCGATTGACTTCTTGATACAGGCGATCCAATCCTTTGGAATGTCGTGTTTGTCCCGCTTGTAGAAGAGCGGCACGACGTCGTTTTCCAACAGGGTATAAATCATTTGTGAGTCAAGTACATTTTGGTATTCGCCGTTTTCGTATACAATCTCTTCGGGCAATGCCCAACCCGCTTTCTCGCGGTATCCTTCCACCCACCAGCCGTCCAAAACGCTGAAATGCAAAGCACCGTTCATCACCGCTTTCATGCCGCTTGTCCCCGACGCCTCTTGCGGACGTGTCGGCGTATTCAACCACACGTCAACGCCCTGTACCAGCTTTTTTGCCAGACTAATATCATAATCTTCGATAAAAATAATCTTACCCAGAAACTCCGGTCGCTTCGACATCTCGACCACCTTTTGTATCAACTCCTGACCGGCTTTGTCGTTGGGGTGAGCCTTTCCCGCAAACAGCAGCTGAACCGGCATTTCTTTGTTGTTCAAAATGGCAGACAGCCTTTCCAAGTTTCGAAACAGCAAATCGCCCCGCTTGTAGGTGGCAAAACGGCGGGCAAAGCCAATAGTAAGCACATTCTCGTTGATGTTTTCCAAGACGTCAACCATGTTTTTCGGGTCTTCGTAACGGAGTATCCAATTGCGGCGGATTCGAGTTCTCACATAGTCGATCAACTTCCCCCGCTGCTTTTGACGAATTGTCCACAACGTGGCATCGTCCACCGTGTGTATTTTCTTCCAATGTTTGGGGTTCGACAGATCGTTGAGGAACTCCTGTCCAAAGGTCTTTTCATACAGCAGTTTCCATTCTTTGGCAGTCCACGTGTTGTAATGAACGCCGTTGGTAACGTAGCCGATATGATTTTCTTCTGCGAAATATCCTTTCCACAACCCCGCAAACATCTCTTGCGAGACTTTCCCATGCAATTTCGACACGCCGTTGATCTCCTGAGAGACGTTGGCAGCCAGATAACTCATGGAAAACTTATCGTCTTCGGGGTTTATTTTGCCCAACATCATCATCTCTTCCCACGACACTTTCAGCCTTTCGGGATAATGAGCCATGTATTTACGCATCAACACCTCGTCAAACACATCATGCCCCGCAGGGACAGGCGTGTGGGTGGTAAACAGCGTCGAGGAACGGATCACCTCCAACGCCTCTTCAAATTTCAGGTTGCGTTTGGAACGCAGTCGCCGCAGCCGTTCAAGACCGATAAAGGCAGCATGCCCTTCGTTGCAATGATATAAATCGGGACGAATGCCCATGCAGCTCAAAGCGCGTATCCCGCCAATGCCCAAAATGATCTCCTGCTGAAAACGACATTCCAAGTCCCCACCATAGAGTTGAGAGGTGATTTTCCTGTCTTGCGGTTGATTTTCTTCCGTATCGGTGTCCAACAAAAACAGCGGGATATTCCCAACGTCCACTCGCCAAATTTTCACATACACTTCCCGTCCGGGAAAATGAATGCTGATCTTGCGGTGCGATCCCAGCTCGTCGCGTACCGCCATAATGGGCAGCTTGCCGAAGTCTTGCGGGATATATTCCGCGTCCTGTTCTCCGTTGAGGGTAATTTTCTGTTTAAAATATCCATAACGATACAGCAAACCTATTCCTATCATGTCGGTGTTGGTGTCGCCTGCCTCTTTGAGATAATCACCTGCCAAAATACCCAATCCACCCGAAAATATCTTCAAATTGTCGTTGAACCCATATTCCATGCTGAAATAGGCAATCTTGGGCGACTTTTTGTTTTTCCCCAACTCCATGTATTTGACAAACTCCCCATACACCGAATCGTACATCGCCACAAAAGCCTCGTCTTTTTCCAACTCTTTCATTCTCGACAAAGAAACTTCTTCCAGAAAGATAACAGGATTGTACAGCAGCGTTCTCCACAACAGCGGATCGATGTATTTGAACATCCGGCTTGCATTATAATTCCACGTCCACCAAAGGTTGTACGACATCTCTACCAAGCCGCTGAACCGTTGAGGCATGATAGTCTGTATTTCAAACTTTCGCCATACGGGGTTTTGTGTTTCTGTGGTAGAGACTTCCACCGCCGTGCGGGTCTGCAACTGCTGAATGATACTGTTCTTTCGTTCCTCTATCCTGTTCAACGCCGATGAATAGACTTTTAAATATTCTTCCACCAGATTTTCCCACAGGGCTTGGTTGGCGATGTTTTTGGCGGCAAAGGCAAGCTGTTTCCTCTTTTCGTCCGAAAGCGTTAGAAAGTGAGATATAATATGTATCAATGTCGAAACTACCTCTTCTGTGTTGTCGTCGGTGCGAGGTATCACATACGCCGCTTTGTCTTCTTTCGCGATGCCGGTTTCTACCCATTTTCCAAAGCCTGCCAAATTGGTGGTAACGGTAGGAATGCCAAAAGCAAGGCTTTCCAAAGGCGTGTACCCCCAAGGCTCGTAATACGACACAAAGGCGGTGAGGTCTATCCCGGGCAGCAAATCGTAGTACGGAAGGTCGAAAATGCCGTCGTTTCCGTTGAGGTACGAGGGGACAAAGATAATCTTCACCTTGTCGTCGGGATTGTTCAGCAGTCCGTTTTTCTTTATCATGCTAATGATAGGATCGCTGTCCGCATCGTGGAGATTGTGCGTAAGATGTCTGTCGTCGATGTTGTTGTCGCCTTCTATTTCGTGCAGATTGTTGTATAGGGCTTTCTTTACGCCGTAGTTGTTGCCCGGAACAAGCACGTATGCCAATATCTCTTTTTGCAGCTGTGGATCGTTGTTCAACTTCCCCAATGCTTCTATAAACAAATCGTACCCTTTGTTATGCACTTCGTAACGCCCCGATGTGGCAATGATGACAGGCTCTTGTTCGTATTTCTTGCCCGATAATATTTCGGCGATGCGGATAAACTTCTTCCGTGCCGTTTCTCGGTTGGCGATATATTTCTTCTCTTCGGGAACAAAATCGTTCTCAAAGCCGTTAGGCGTTACTCTGTCTACTTCTTTGTTGAGCAGTTGGGTGCATTCTTCTGCCGTTATCTCGCTGACGGTTGTAAAAGCGTCTGCATGTTGGGCAGCCAATTTCTCAACGCTGTGCTTGGAGACTACGTTGAACTCGCTTGCGACAACATCACCGTGTGTTGTTTTCAGGTTTTTGTACAAAGGATACCCATTGCCGGCGAGACATCTTCCGGCAACGGTTGCATGTGTGGTGAAAACGCTTGCAATACGCGGCATTTTCTGTTTGAGATACAACACGCCTGTGCCTGTCAGCCACTCGTGAAATTGAGCGACAATCTTACCGTATACCGACAGATTGAAATTGGTAAAACTTTCTATCACTTTGCCCGCCGCATATCCAAACAGCGCCGGCTCGATATAATCCCATTGCCCCGACAAAGAATCCAATTGATATTTCTCCCAAAATTCATACAGAATGGTATCTTTGTCATTGATATAATTAGAAAAATCTATCAACAAAACGATGGGTCTCCCCGGTATTTTCCAACGTCCTGTACGCACCCTGATACCTTCGGCTGCTGCCACTTTTTTCCATGCGGCAAATAAATCAGGGTCTTCTTCAAACTCTTGTCGTTCTTTGAAATCGTGCCATATATCGGGACCTATCATGATAAGTTCTTCGCAATTTTTCAACAAAGAGAGGGTCTTGGTGTGAATAACCGTGTGAATGCCGCCTACTTTGTTGCACACTTCCCAACTTACTTCAAATATGTATTCGGGTTTTGTCAATGATTTTTCCATTATCTGTAAAAATTGAATTATTTGTTACTGTTGAGCAAAAACTATACCGTAGCACGGCTGAAAGAAAAGGGAGAAAAACGGTAAACACGCTGTGCGAAAACCTTATCGAGATACCCTTTTGCCATTTGTCGGTATTGTTTTTTATCACTGTTTGTTTTCGGTTTGTCGGAAATACTTTTCATCAATATATTCAACCAGCGAATGCGACAGGCGGATAAAGGCTTCCATGTCTTCTTTCCAATGCGGATACTTGCGGGCGTTTTTCCCGCGCATGGAATCCATTTTCTTCAACATCTCGACACACTCCGTCGCATTCAATTGGGCATACATGGGCAACATGGTATGACACAAGGCTTGCGTTGCCCCAAAATTGTCTTCCTGCATATATTGCTGCAACAACGCAATGTTTTCGTGTGTTGACCGGATAAAGACGCGCAAAATTTCTTTTATCGTCTCTTCATCTCCGCCAAACATCTCGTTGAGCGATTGAAAATCGTTCGACAGGCTCGAACCGCCGTCTTCTTGGACTTTTCCTTCCAACATCTTCCGCAACGATTTCAAGAAAAACGGTTTGGGCAAATATCCGTTAAAACCAAGTTTGGTTGCTTTTGCCAAATCGAAATCGTTACGCCCTGTCATTACAATCACCGAAACGGCAGCATTGACCGCTCGTGTCTTTTGCAGAATATCCACTCCCGAATAACTGCCCATTTCCATATCGGTTAATATAATGTCATAATTTGCAATCTCCGGCAATTGACTTTCAAACTCTGCCAACGAATAACAAACCACAATCTCATGTCCGAGATGTTTTGTCATCGCCTGCAACATCGACAGCAGCGAAGAATCGTCATCTATCGCCAACAGCCTGCATTTCTTATTGGAAAGATGTTGTTTTTCTTCTGTCTGAACAACCTCCGCAGGGCTGTCGGCGTCTTTTATTTCTTTTGCGGGAATAGATATTTTGATATGCGTTCCCTTTCCCTCTTTCGACTGAACAATAATCACTCCCTGCAAAAGATCAACCAATCGCTTTACGACATACAAACCAAAACCGCTTCCTTTTGCCAACGAATTGTTTTTTTCTATTCGGGAAAAAGGTTTAAAGAGTTCGTCCAATTCTTTTTCGGGAATTCCCACGCCGGTGTCGCTTACCACAATACGCAATCGATTTTTCACATAATCTGCCTCAAAAACAATATCGCCCTGTTGCGTGTATTTAATGGCATTGGACAAAATATTGATGACAATCTGCTTTATCTTCAATCGGTCGGAACGTATCCAAAGTGTTTCTTTGGGCGAAAAGGTATACAGAAAGTTCAAATTCTTTTTCCGAACAAGCGGAAGCACCAGGTCTGCAATTTCGTTGCAAAGGTCTTCCACCTTGAAATCGCTTTGCAATATCTCTGATGTTCCCTGTTCGAGTTTGGAAAATTCCAACAGGTTTTCCAGCAGGGTAAGCATATATTTTCCTGAGTTTTGCACAGACGAAAGCCCCTGCAAAGCGTTCATCTGTTGAGCGTCTTGCTGCCACAGGTCAACATAACCCAAAATAGACGTCAGCGGAGTTTTGATGTCGTGCGAAACCGACAGCAGCAGTTTATGACGTTCTTCCATTAGTCGTTCGGTCAATTCGTTGGCTTCTTCCAATGCTTTTCTGGCTAAACGACCTTTTTTGAGGTCATTTATTATCAATAAAATAAAAATAAGCGTGAGTATCATCGATACAATTCCGGCTATCAGCAGCAGTCGATAATTTGTTTTCAATATCTGTTCGCTTGTTTGTATTTCCTGCATGATAGAATGAATGGTTTCGCTGTGCAACCCAAGCAGCAAGGCAGATATTTCGTCGGAGATTTGCCGATCGGACAGAATGAGATTGTTTACCTGTTTCTTGATTTTGGTTATTTGCGTGGTGTATGTTTTGCTTGCATGCTCTGAAACCGTTTGAATATCGGACAAAAGATCCGACGTGTCGGCTTGATGAATTTTCAGCGTGTCGGATTTCAGCGAACGGATCGTCAGCAGCGAATCGGTGTTTTTTTGAGGAACAAAAAGATTAGCCAAACGATGCCAAAAACTCTGCTTGGGGGCAGGCGTCAGGATACTGTCCCGGCGAATGGTGATAAACAAAAGCGAATCGTTTTCTTGTTGCGGGTGATGATCCAGAATGGTTTGATAAAGGGTATCAAACGGATTTATCTTGACAAACTCTTGATTTAGATTGTGAATAATCAGTTTACTTGTATTCAACAGTCGACTTATTTCTATCAATTTCTCTTTTCGCAGCCGATCGCCCGACAAAAGTAAAAGCGAATCGATTATCTGTTCCATATCAAAATACGTCCCTTGAAAATGGGATATATAATGACTGTTTTGCGTAGAAGCATACAAATTGGCAGAGGCTTGTGCCTGTTCAACAGAAGAAATCAATTTGTGGGTCAGCGTCAGGATAACGTTGTTGGCTTCTATTTTCTCTTTTTGTGCGTCTATGCTGCTGCTGAGTTTGTACACAGAAAACAGCATTCCACTGCAAATCAAAGCGACTATGCAATAGATTAAAATAATATTAACTTGTATCTTATTCTCTAATGACTTTTTCATGAAAAATTGAACCGGTTGCAAAAATACAAAATAAAATCTTGCGAAATGCAGGTGCGAACAAAATTAAAACACTTGTCTTGGTATTTTTTTCCACAATATATATGTGGAAAATACACAATATTCCACATGTAGATGAATAGATTTATTGTTGGGGTGAATAATTATATTGTTGCTAATCAAATTATTATAAACAAGAAAATGGTTTGGCACAAAAGAGGAATTATTCATTAGCAATATAACAAAAAAATAAAGTATAAACATTTTTAAAATTAAAAGAAAAAGTCATGAGAAAAATTATCGTAACAATCACAATGTTTTTTGGAATTTGTACCTTTGCATACGCACAAACTCCTCCACCTTCCCAGGGTGAAACACAAACCACCGAAGCGAAAGCATCTGACGACGGATACAAAGAAGTGAAAATAGAAGCTTTGAATCAGGCTGTACAAATGGCTATCAAAGCAAATTATGCCGACTTCACCGTAAAAACGATTGCTTACAATGCAGAGAAAAAAATGACGAAAGTAACATTTACGACAAAGGAAGAAAAAGAAGTGGTTGTTGTTCTGAACGAAGAAGGCAAAGAAATAAAAGAATAAACTTTGCTTTGCTTTTCAACAGAGAGAGGCTGCCAAAAGGTGGTCTCTTTTTTTGTTTGTTCCTTTCGCCCCTGCTGTCGGAATGGTGATTTTTTAATTACGAATTACAAATTACGAATTACGACGCAATTGTCTGAACTGTGATTTATGGGATTTATATGATTAATGTGATTAATTCAAACCTTTGAGGTTTGCCAAACCTCAAAGGTTTAATCCGAACAAACGAAACGAAAAAGCGGAACTAACCACTTATCACTAATCATTTACCACTATAATAATTTCCCTTCGGGAGATGATACAAATACTCCATTGACTATTACAAATACGTTGTGGTATACCCCGAGACCGTTGTGGTACACCACGAGACCTTTGGGGTACACCACAAAACCTTTGGGGTACACCACAAAACCTTTGGGGTACACCACAAAACTTTTGGGATACACCACAAAACCTTTGGGGTACACCACAAAACCTTTGGGGTACACCACAAAACCTTTGGGATACACCACAAAACTTTTGGGATACACCACAAAACTTTTGGGATACACCACAAAAC
>JAIRTU010000190.1 GCA_031254735.1 Bacteroidales bacterium
TCTTTTTTGTTATTGCTTTGTTTTGCCTTTTCAAAATACAAATCGTTGAGGACAGATTGTTTAATTTTTTTAATCGTATCCTCGGTGATGATATTTGAACCGCGATTCCGCTCAATGGTGGTTTTTACTACAATTTCTTTAATAATAACAGGCATTACATTGTTCTTTTTAAGTTTTGGTATGAAAATTCTAAAGATTCGATAACAATTTCATTCTTAACGGAATCGAACGTGCTTACTTCCGATTTTACAGGTATGGCATTTTCACACGACCAACATCTGACAGGTGTTCCCATATTGTTCAGCAAGGATATTTGTAAACATTTTTTGGAAAACGGCTCGGAAAAATCACTTTCCAAACTCGTTTTGATCCATTGCTGCACTTTGCCGTCCAAAGGCATTATCGCACTTTTTAAGACAAGGTTGGCATGTTTGTTCTGTTTGGGCAGCTTATGCTCAAAATTGTTCACTCCGCCCTCGTTGACGCTTTCTGTTTCCATTTCGACCGACAGACCGGATACTTCACTGAATGAAATTTTTTCGTTAAATTCAATAAAAGTAACGCTGAAATAAAATGCTACAGGCAAATTCTCATACTGATCGTTCGATACAATTTGATTCACCGGTAATGTTGCTGATTTCGACATTGTTAAAAGAATTTAGAAAAGGTGAAAGATGAAAAATAACGACATCTTTCACCTTTTGAATGAATTATTTGTTTTCAACAGTCAATCTTTGATGAGCAATTTCCAACGTTTCCATTGCCACTTCGTTCGCATTCGATTTTAGATCAATTTCTGTATCTTTGCCGGACAGGCATTATTCAAAGTCCGTACCATCGTCGGGTTTCCTTTTTCATTCAGTAAAGATATGATAACGATTTCTCGTTTCACGCTGTTCATTCCAATGGTGTTGTACCATTCCCAAAAACTGCTATCTCCGTTGAAAATTCCCTTTTTCAAAGTAACATTTCCATACTTTTTCAATCCGGGTATTTTCATTGTCGAAAAAACTTTACTGTTGCCATGGCGGTATTCTATCACTTGCGATTCCGCCTCCAATCCCGATACCTCCCGAAAACTTGGTTTCTGCGTGCCGATTTTAACAGAGAAATAAAATTCAGGTAACGCTCACAAAATCTTATCCGATCCTTCTGCCATGCTTTTTTTGAAAGATGAAGAATTAGCTGAGATTGACTTTTTTACAACTGTTTTATTTATCCATTGGCAATTTCTAATTTTTCATGAGCAATTTCCAATGTTTCAACCGCTACTTCATTTCCGTCCGATTTCAAATCGGTTCCGGTAATTTTCGTGGGCCACGCATTGGTTAATGTCCATGTCATGGTTGGATTGCCTTCTTCGTCCAATAATTTAATTGTTACAGGTTGGCGCTCAATAGTATTCATTTTAATAGCATTAAACCAATCCCAAAACTTATTATCCGATTTGAAAATTCCTTTTTTCAAGGTAATATTTCCATATTTTTTAATACCGGGCATCTTTATGGTTGAAAATTCGGGATTATCTCCGTGACGGTATTCGATGATCTGTGCTTCTGCATCTAATCCGGAAACTTCCTGAAAATTAGCATTTAATGTTGCTATTTCAACCGAAAAATAAAATTTCGGTAAGGGCCATACATTATCTTGTTTTTCTCCTGCCATAATCTTATATCTTTAAATGATTATTAAATTATTTAATTAATTAACTTTTTTGCATTTGTTGTTGGAATGTAATTTCGATAAATTCTGCAGGGCGGACAATGGCAACCAAAACCGTTACTCTTAAAATGCCCTCCAAAATATCTTCGGCTGTCATGGTTTCGCCCAATCCTACATGTACACTGTACGCATCGTCGGGACTGCTGCCTGCCAAACCGCCGCGTTTCCATATTCCGTTCAAAAAATTACCGATCATACTTTTCATATTTACCCATGTGTTGGCATCGTTGGGATCGAAAACGTATGCTTTTGCTGCATTCTTAACCGATTCTTCAAGCATTATCATGGTACGGCGAACGTTGATATAACGCCAATCCAAAGAATTTCCGTCCAATGTTCTTGCTCCCCACACTTTTATCCCTTCGCCTGTAAAGAAACGAATGGCATTGACAGCTTTTCCGTTTATGGGAACATTCAAATCTTCCTGTTCTTCGTGGCAAATGTTGACCGTCGGACTTTCAACCGTTGCAACACTTACGTTTGCGGGCGCTCGCCATACGCCTTTGGTATTATCGACCATGGTATAAATGCCTGCCATAGCAGCAGATGCAGGAAGCATATTGAGCATTCTGCGCATTTCTTTCATCAATTCCCGATACAAAGGACTCATTTGAACCAAGACTTTGTGTGCCGTTGAATTTTTTATATCCTGTTCTTTTCTCTCGTTGTCGGCTAAGGCTTGCTGATCCTTGTCAAGGTTTTTCGTTTTCACCAAATGGTCGATAAAACTGCTGATTTCGTCTTTCTTAACATCACCCGAAGGATATATCATATCCAGATCGAGTTTCAATAATTTTTTTAGATTTTCCAAATCCATGATGTTTTCAAAACTAATATCGTTTTCAGCAACAACGGTAGAATTTACCCACGGATAATACGCCGCACCGTAATTCAAAAAGTTACTTCCGATACCTTCGCGAAATTGCGTTATTATTTCTTCATCGTTGCGGTCTTTGTAGCCGTTAAACACGTCCAACACGGCAAAACGATTTTGCATAACATATCCGCAGTGGCTCAACATCTCTTGCTGAATGGAATAACAGTCGGCTGCATTGTTTAAATTTACCGCTTCGGGAATCACCACCATGGTAGGTTCTTGTTCTTTTACCAAAGGAGCAATGCCTCCTTTTAAAACATCGGCTTTGACGTCCTGTTGATAATCGCCTACCGAAACAATGTAGCAAGGACCGCCACCATTGGCATAAAACATCAACAAATTATAAAACAGGGAAAACTTATCTTCGCGGTTTAACACGTAGTCGTTTTTGTTTACCGTTAATTTGTTTCCTGCTGCTTCTGTCTTTTGCGGAGTTTCCGGCGCGTCTTCGCCCTCGCCCGCAGGATCGGCTTCTGCCGGAGCGTCTTTGCTTACGGAACTTACGGTGAATTTAGGATTTGGCGCATCGCCAAAATATGTTCTAAATTCTGCCATTGATGTAATTCTGATAGGTTTTCCTGTCAACGATTTATTGTTTTTCTCTGCTTTTTCGGTATAACCGATAAAAGCAGGAACTGCCGTTGCTACCTCTACTACTGAATTGGGGAATGCGTTTTTTTCAACGATATAAACCCCCGGAGTTTTCATTACTGCCATATTCTCTGATTTATTAATTTATACTTAATTTATTCAATCTGCTTAATTTAAAAATAAAAATAACTTGTTATTGTGTCTTTGGAATTTATTATAGATATTTCGTTTGGTTTGGGATTGGGAATATATGTGCTTATCAGCCTTTCCCCGCTATCTCTCACTTCCCACAATAGCGTTTTGATACGTTCGTTGTCTTCGGATAATTTTACTTTTTCTTCTGACCGAAATGGAAATATCGTTCCCAATTCCGCAAGAAAATCCTGATCTCCCTGCACGAAAGTAAGCCTGTTTCTTTCTTCCGAAAATTTTATGTTGACATTCGCATCATGAAATTTGGGAATTAAAACATATTCAAAATATTTTTCGGGACTTGTAATTTTTATGCTTATATCCTGCACTTTGTTGTCGATAATGTGTTGCAGGTTCAATTCCACCATTTTCCACCATTTCGACAAAGGGACGTCGTGCAGATAAAAATTGTTGTTTTCCGTATTGGAAATCAGAGAAACATAATGAAACAATTCGTTCTGCGGATATAATCCGAAAAACAGGTTGCATTCGTTTTCCAATAGATCTTTCGGGTCGAAATTTTCTTCCACAAGCAGTGTCCACTGTGTTTTTTGTTGAGAGACAAATAAAATATTGTGTTTTTTCAATGCAAATAAGGTATCTTGTGCGGGTTCAAAAGTTACAGGACATGCCGTCCGCACATAATAATCATGTGAAATGCTGCATGTTAACCACGGTTTGAATTTCTCCGAACTACTCATATCTTCCTTAATTTAGGTTCCATTTTATTCGTATCTTTTTCGGAAGCGTCCACATCTTTTTGCCTGATAGTCTGAGCGAAATGTTTTATTTCTCTGCTGTCTATATCCAATACTCGTATTTTGCAAAGGATAGAGGGATAATACATGCTTCCGAAGATACTCCATAAATTCGACAATTCGCTAAATGAAAGATTTACAGGCTCGACACATACATTTTGGCTTGTGTTTTTTACAGAAAAAACATTATGCGACTGCAAGAATAAAGCAACTCCCGACATGAGAGATAACGATTCTCCATATTGCTTTTCGTTAAATACGGCGGCTATCATAAGGTAAAGGTTAAGTTGCCATGATATTCCTCCCGATCGGACAAGCTTTCCCGAAGTTTGCTGCCCGAATTGTATTCCGCCTCCTGTTTCTCGCTCAATATTGGTTAAAAAGACATGAATTTTGTTTGAGGGAACATTTTTATCCTGACTTGCCAACGGTGCAACTTGAACAATATCCTCGTTCAACTTAAAGACTATCTTTAAGTGATTGGATAGTAGCTCTGAAAAGGTTGCAACCGTCAGATGTATCATACGTTTTTGAATTTAGTAAAAGCACAATAAACAACCATAAAGCGAAATTTTATTTCGCCATTTTTAAAAAAAACATCATTTTTTTTCAACATAAAGAACAACAGCTAATTACAAATTACACTTTCCAACCCGGGATTTTTCAATTGCAAATTGCAAAACAACGAATGAGCGACACGCATTTTTATTACCTTTGCAGATTATTTTAAATATAGACTATCGATATGGTTTCTACTCATAAAAAATTATTTCTGTTGGATGCAATGGCGTTGATATACAGAGCCTATTACGCATTAAACAAAAATCCGCGTATCAATTCCAAAGGATTGAACACTTCGGCAGTACTTGGTTTCACCAATTCGCTGTACGAAATTATCAAAAACGAAAAACCTACGCATATCGGAGTGGCTTTCGACAGCCATGGTCCCACGGTTCGCCATGTGGATTTTATGGACTACAAAGCCAACAGAGACAATACTCCCGAAGATATTTTGGCAAGCATTCCTTATATTAAACAGGTCATCGAGGCGTTTGGGATTGCTGTTTTGGAATTGCCCGGATACGAAGCCGACGATATTATCGGAACGTTGGCAAAAAAAGCAGAGCGTGAGCATTTTATCACCTATATGATGACTACCGATAAAGATTATGGTCAATTGGTGTCGGAAAATATTTTGATTTACAAGCCTGCACACATGGGCAGTTCGCATACTATTTTGGGCGTGAAAGAAGTCTGTGAAAAATATAATCTCAAAAATCCCGAACAGTTGATAGATATTTTGGGCATTTGGGGCGATGCGGTAGACAATATTCCCGGCATAAAAGGCATAGGAGAAGTGGGGGCGAAACGGTTGATAGGCGAATTTGGAAGCATTGACAATCTGTTGGAAAATGTTCATAAAATCGAAAACGAAAACTTGCGAAAAAAAGTAAAAGAAGGTGCAGAAAGTGCATTGATGTCGAAGATGTTGGCAACAATTATCATCGATGCTCCCGTAGAATGGAACGAAGAGCAACTGCAATATACGTCGCCCAATGCCGAGAAATTGAAAGCTGTTTTAGATGAATTGGAGTTCAAAACCCTGTTGCAACGGATATTCACCGATTTGAACCTGCAATCGCAAGGAATAATTACCGAAAAAAAGGGAATGACAATGAATTTGTTTGCCGGCTTGGAAGAAGAAAACCCGCAACCTGTGTCGGAATATCATTCTCTGTCAACGGTGGAAAAATCGTATTCGCTCATCGACAATACCGACGGCGTAAAGCAATTGGCAGAGCAATTGAAAAAACAGCAATTGTTTTGTTTCGACACCGAAACCGACGGATTAGACCCTTTGTTGTGTCGGTTGGTGGGCATGTCGATTGCTTTTAAAGAAAGAGAAGCCTTTTATATTCATTTTCCTGCAAAAAAAGAAGAAACCATACAGTGGCTTTCGTATTTGAGCGAGCCGTTTTCCGACGAATCGATTCAAAAAATCGGGCAGAATATCAAATTCGACATGCGGGTACTGTCTTCGTACGGAATGGCGATCAAAGGACATAATTTCGATACCATGCTTGCTCATTATGTGTTAGAACCCGAAATACGTCATAATTTGGATTTTATGGCGAAATCGTATTTGAACTACGAGATGGTTTCATACGATGAACTTGTCGGCAAGCACAACACGATCGACAAAGTAGACGTGGAAAAAGTAAAAGATTATGCCTGTGAAGATGCGGATATTGCCTTGCAATTGCGGCATTTGCTGTCGGACAGGCTGCAAAAAGAACAGATAGAATCTTTGTTTCAAACCATAGAAATGCCGCTTGTGCCGGTGTTGGCAAGCATGGAAACGGCAGGTGTTTGTGTGGATATTGATTTTCTGCACAATTATTCCGGCATTTTGCAAAAGCAAATAGAACAAATTCAAGCGGAGATTTTTTCTATGGCGGGAGAAGAGTTCAACATTGCTTCGCCCAAGCAGTTGGGGACAATTTTGTTTGATAAATTGCGCATTATCGAAAATGCAAAACTTACCAAATCGAAACAGTACCAAACAGGAGAAGAAGTGCTGCAAAAATTGGAACACAAACATTCGATTGTCAAAAAGATATTGGAATACAGAGGGCTGGCAAAATTGAAATCGACGTATGTAGATGCTTTTCCTCTTTTGGTAAATCCGAAAACAGGGCGTGTTCATACGCAATTCAATCAAGCGATTACGGCAACAGGACGTTTGAGTTCGAGCAATCCGAACCTGCAAAATATTCCTGTGCGAGATGAAGAAGGCAGGAAAATTCGCGAAGCTTTTATTCCTAAAAATGAAGAGTTTGTCCTGCTCGCAGCCGATTATTCTCAGATAGAATTGCGTTTGGTGGCAGCGTTGAGCAAAGACGAAAGTATGCTGGATGCCTTTTACAACGGTGATGATATTCATGCGGCAACGGCAGCAAAAATATATAATACGAATATTGAGAATGTTACACGCGACATGCGGCGAAATGCCAAGATGGTCAATTTCGGAATTGTCTATGGTATTTCGGCATTCGGCTTGTCGGAACGATTGAAGATTTCCCGCAAAGAAGCCGCCGATATTATCGAACAATATTTTTTGAAATATCCTAAAATCAGGCAGTATATCCATACGCAGGTTGAATTTGCCCAAAAACAGGGCTACGTAGAAACCTTGATGAAACGCCGCCGATATTTGCGCAACATCAATTCTTCCAACGGCAATCTTCGCAGTTTCGACGAACGGAATGCCATCAATGCCCCCATTCAGGGTTCGGCTGCCGACATGATAAAAAAAGCGATGATCGATATTTTCAACGATATGGAAAATAAAAAACTGAAATCGTCCATGATTTTGCAGGTTCACGACGAATTGGTATTTGATGTTCATCTGTCGGAATTGGGAACCATGAAAGAACTTGTGCATCATCACATGACCCACGCCATGACCCTTGCCGTTCCTTTGGAAATAGATATGAAATCAGGAAAAAATTGGTTGGAAGCACATTGAGAGATTATGATTT
>JAIRTU010000267.1 GCA_031254735.1 Bacteroidales bacterium
CATGAAAAAGCAATTTATTTTTATTACAATGATTACAGGTATATTTTTGACAGGTTGCAAAGAGCAAATGCAATCTGTGATTTCTGAAAAAACCGTAGAAGATGTTGTTTCGCAGTTGGTAAAACAACATGGCGAACATCAAAAAGAAAGTATTGAAAAAGGAGTGAAACAAATGGCGTCGCTGTGGAACAGCAGCGATGGAGATGATTCTGTGTTTCAAAGTTTTTGCATGGAAAACTACATAGGCGATCCGGCGGTAAAGCAGCAGGTGTTTCACCGTTTGTGCAAACAGTTTGAAACCATAAACGGAGGGTTCAACAAAATGACGGTCTCGTTGATGGAGCCTATCCACATGGTGGAGTACAGTCCGCTTCCGGTAGATGAGATGTTTGGTGCGTGGAGTCCTTCGGCACATTGGGAAGAAGATTTTTTCACCAATAAGACAGCCTTTTATGTCATGCTGAATTTTCCGTTTTATTCTTTGGAAGAAAAAAACACATTCGGCATCTCGTGGGACAGCCAACAATGGGGTTACGCTCGTATGGGCGATATTTTTACGTCCAGAGTGCCGGCAGAAATATCGCAACGAATAGCCTCCATCGAAGCCGTTACCGACAATTACATCGGTAATTATAATATCTGCATGGGAAAATTGATCGACGAAAACAACAACACTTTTTTTCCGCAGGAGATGAAACTGATTACACATTGGGGCTTGCGTGATGAACTCAAATCGCAATATTCCGACAAAGAAGCCGGACTTGTGAAACAACGAATGATCTACGAAGTGATGAAACGGATTATTTATCAGGAAATTCCGCAGGAAGTGATTAATAATGACGAATACGCATGGAATCCGTACAAAAACGAAATCTATAAAAACGGCAAGAAAACCGATCATCACCCCGAACCGCTTACTCGTTATGCACATTTGCTCAATACGTTCAAAGCAATGGAGGCAGAAGACGCTTACACACCCATGTATCCGACCTACATCTCTCGAAAATTCGATCAGGAATTTGAATTGTCGCAAAAAGAAGTGGAACAGCTTTTTATCACGCTGTTGGAATCGGAACAGGTAAAACAGGTGGGCGAGCTGATTTCAGAACGTTTGGGCAGGAAGTTGGAAGCCTTTGATATTTGGTATGACGGCTTCAAAACCCGCAGCAGCATCGATCCTGTGTTGTTGGACAGTATGACATTAGCCAAATATCCCGATAAGGAAAGTTTTGAATTGGATTTGCCGCATATTTTGATGAAATTGGGTTTTCCGCAAGAAAAGGCACATTTTATTTGCAGCCGCGTTCGAGTAGATGCTTCTCGCGGGGCGGGACATGCGTGGGAAGCGTCCATGCGCGAAGACAAAGCACGTCTGCGTACACGCATTGGCGAACAGGGAATGGATTATAAAGGGTATAATATTGGTACGCACGAATTTGGACACAATGTGGAACAAACCATTACCTTGCACGATGTACCCAATTATATGCTTGCAGGAGTTCCCAATACGGCTTTCACCGAAGCGCTGGCTTTTGTCTTCCAGAAAAAAGACCTTGAACTGTTGGGCATTTTTGCAAAAAACGAAAACACCGAAAACCTGATGGCGTTGGATATTTTTTGGGGTTGCTACGAGATTATGGGCGTTTCTTTGGTAGATATGCGTATCTGGAAATGGCTCTACGAACATCCTAACGCCACAAACGAGCAGGTGAAAGAGAAAACAATAGAAATAGCCAAAGACGTTTGGAACACCTATTTTTATCCTGTCTTCGGGACGAAAGACGAGCCTGTTTTGGCGGTTTACTCTCACATGATAGCTTCTCCTTTGTATCTTTCGGCTTATCCTTTGGGACATTTGATAGAATTTCAGTTGGAAGAATATTTTAGCGGGAAGAATGTCGGGGAAGAAACCATGCGTATCTTTTCCAACGGACGTTTAGTTCCGCAGATTTGGTTGGAAAGAGGCTTGGGGACTACACTTTCGGTAGAACCTCTGCTCAAAGCAACCACCAAAGCCATAAACGCCCTGCAAAAATAACAGCGTTTCCTTAAAGCTCCTATTGTCCCTTCTAAACCCTGATGTTCGGCTTAGGATCGGGCAGAGCCGAAATATATATTGAGGTACGGTCGCCTTTCTTATTGTCTGAATCAGGATTCCCGGGATTAATCACATAAATCATGGTTCAGACAATAATTTTATCGTCTGCGTTTGGAGCGGATTGCTGCTCCGTAACTGTCGCAGGGAGGTCCTTTGGCGACTTGTATCTTGTATTGCAACATCAATTCGTGCGAGCCGTAAGAAGTTTTTCTTATATCGGAAAAGTTAAATTCGTAGGCGTATCCGATTTTGAACTGTTGTGAAATATTCACTCCCGCCAAAACGGTGGCTTCGTTGAGATTCATTTTGTAGGTTAAACCTGTCCAGAAAATGTCTTTTTTTCGGTCGGCTTTGAAATTGAACATGCTGTGAACCTCCACAGAAAAAAGATTATCTCTGTTTACCACCGATATTCCGGGGCAAATTTCCAAACGATTGTTTGCCTTAATATGAAAAAGAGTATAGAAATAATTGTTGTTTGTGGTCAGTTTTATCATGTCTATACGGCTTCCGATATGGTTGAGGTGAGTGATGGAAATTCCCACATCGACAAGCGAATGAGAAAACTTTATTCCAAAATCGAAATCGGGAACGGTTTGACTTTTTTCCAACAGGTTCAGTTGAGGATCGTTCGGATTTTCAGGATCAACAGCCGACAGATTTATGCCTTTGGAAATCACTCCTCCCGAAATACCCAACGCGAGAAATGCTTTATTCGACAGCGGGAAATGAAAAGAATACAACAGTTTCACATTGACAGTCTGCATGTATCCGATTTGGTCGTGGAGAAAAGTAAGCCCTATTCCCGAATTTATTTTATCCATATAACCCGAAATATCAAACCATTGCGAAGCAGGAGCGCCCTTAAAGCCTGTCCATTGATAACGTCCCAACAGGTTCATCACCATATATTCCGACCTTTCCACGGTTGCCGGATTGTGATCCAATCGTGTCAGCCAGCGGTGATTCAAATCGGGATCGCTTTGAGACTTTGCTCCAAAGAGTAAAAAACAACAAATTGTTACACTTAAAAATTTTCTGAACATTTTCACTTCTTGCTTCCGATTACTGAAATATAGCCTTTCTGAATATCACCGTTGGAATAGGTGATAATATAAAAGTAGGTATCATTCGCTACATATCCTCCTTTGTATTTTCCGTCCCAAGGACCTTTGCCGTCGTATATTCTCAAGCCCAAACGATCGAATATCTGTATGTTGGAGCATTTACAGTCTTCCAAAAAGAGGTCGTTAAATCCGTCGTCATTCGGCGTGAATGTGTTGGGGATATGCTGTTCTATCCTGATAATCTGATATGCCGTATCTTGACAGCCGTATTGTGAGGTAACAATCAGAGTTACAAAAAAAGTATCGACATTGTCTGTTATCGTATAAGTATGCGAGAAATTGGTCAGTCCCGATTCCGAGCCGTCGCCCAACAGCCACAAAGCCTGTTCTCCCGCTTGCAGATGGGTGTTGAAAGAAACGGCAGCATTTTTCCTGCTGATCACAAGCGGCGATAACTCCATATTGGCTTTTGGGAACGGATGAACGGCAACAGGGTGATATTGCACAGGCGATTCGCATCCGTGTATGCTTATCCCTCTCACTCCGTATGTTCTGTTATTAAGCGGATAATCAATTAATAATTTTCCTTCTTCTCCTGTATCCCAAATATATCGAACGGCATTTCCATCGGCTTCCAGCCGAACTGCTTCGTTCGGACAGATAAAAGACGTTCCCGAAATCCACACATCAGGCAAATCGTATACCGCTACCAAATGCTGCTGTTGATTTTTGCAGCCTTTGGAATCTTCTACCGTAACCATATAATAATCGGAATATTCGGGAGTATAAGTCAAACCCGACGTGGTCGAGCCGGTGTTCCAGCTGTACGAAGTAAGAATAAATCCGGGAGCAGAAGCATGGATATGAAACGATTCTCCTTTGCAAATGCCTGTATCTCCGCTGATAACCACTTTGGGAAGCGGATAAACCGTAATGGGAATTTCTATGGTGATATGGCAATTTTCCGCATTGGTAACGGTTACATGCAAGGTGTCGTCTTTTGCAGGCTTGATGAGCGTGGACGAAAAAATATCTCCGTTGCTCCATTGATAAATAACTCCTCCCGATGCCGTGAGAAGAGTTGTATCTCCAATACAAAGACTTGTTCTTCCTGTAATGGCAACATTCGGAAGTTGATTGACAATCACATGTACCGATTTGCTGTTCACACAGCCGTTGTTGTCGGTTACGGCAACGCTGTAAGCCGTATTTTGCAGCGGTTGTTTCAGCAGAAAGGCATTTGTTGTTCCGTCGCTCCACCGATAAGCTGTTCCGCCGTGAGCCGTAAGCGATAAAGTTTCTCCCCGACAAACAACGGTATCTCCGACAATATCAACAAGAGGCAAGGGGTTCACATCTACATAAATCGTATCGAAGGTCTTGCAGCCCATTGTATTTGTTGCTTTCAGCGTATACGATTGAGGATAACTTGGCGAAACGTCTATGGTTTTGGTCATGGCGTTGGTGTTCCAGAGATATTGCAAGCCGATTTCGGCGGTTTG
>JAIRTU010000005.1 GCA_031254735.1 Bacteroidales bacterium
GATCTTTATTAACGATTTTTTTTTACTCCGAAAACAACGACGGCGGCGCACCCGAAAACAACAGAATAGAATCATAAAAATCATTATTCAAGGGCAAAAGTCAGTGAATAACGAATAACGAATAGTGAATAATAACGCTATGACGAAACGACAACGCCTAATCTCATAAATCACAGTTCAGACAAAGACCCCAGTTCAGGCAACCGAAATTTAAGAGCGGGAAACCTTTTCGGAGGATTGTTGCAATAATTTTTCAATAATTATCGGATAATGAGCATATTCCAACGCATGGACTTTTTCCGCTACATCTTCCGGCGTATCATCTGCCGAGAGGCGGCATTTTTCTTGAAAAATAATATTTCCCTCGTCATAATTGGCGTTTACATAATGAACGGTAATGCCCGAATGCGTTTCTTTATTTTCCGTAACGGCTTTGTGGACATACATTCCATACATTCCTTTGCCGCCATATTTGGGCAGAAGTGCGGGGTGTATGTTGATGATTTTTTGAGGAAAGGCTTCTATTAAATTTTTGGGTATCAACCATAAAAAACCCGCCAGCACCACCATGTCAACGTGCAGCTTTTGAAGCGTTTCCACAACAACACCGGTTTCGTAAAACATCTTTTTATCTATCAACAGCGTGTTGATATTCAATTTTTTTGCACGTTCCAACACATACGCATCAGCCTTGTTGCAGATAAGCAACACAATATTTACCGTTGGAGAATCTGCAAAATATTCGGCGATGCGTTGAACGTTAGAGCCGTTGCCGGAAGCAAAGAGAACAATATTTTTCATTAAAAAAAATTTAAATGCGTCAATGATTTATCATTTCAATGGTCGATTGCATACATAAACAATACGGTTGATTACGGCACTGTTTCTTTCAACATTTGCCAAAGCAAATGCGTAGGCAATCCCATGACATTGTAATACGATCCTTTAATCAGGCTGATAGCCGTATGTCCTGCCCATTCCTGAATGCCATAGGCGCCCGCCTTGTCGAAAGGTTGGTATTTTTCGATATAGTAATTTATTTCTTCGGACGATAAAGTCTCGAAACAGACGTGCGTAACATCGTGGCGATGTGCGATTTTTTGGTTATGACACACGCAAATCCCGCTGATAACCTTATGTCTTTTGCCCGAAAGCAGCGTGAGCATAGCCGCTGCATCTTTTTTGTCTTTCGGTTTTTCAAGTATCGTATTGTTCACGCAGACAATGGTATCTCCGCCGATGATAATTGTGCTTTGAGGGTCGTACAAAGAATGGACAGACATTGCTTTTTGCACAGCCAAATGTTCTGCCAATTGTTGCGGAGAAAGTTCGTCGGGGTATCTTTCGGCAACGGTCGGTTTTTCCACCACAAATTGCAAGCCCATGTTTTCCAGCAATTCCTTTCTTCGCGGAGACTGAGACGCCAAAACGAGGCTGTAATTTTTTAATCTGTCCAAAAGCATAGTCTTATTTTTCTCCGTAAGCCAAATCGCCGGCGTCGCCCAATCCGGGAACGATATACGATTGTGCGGTCAGTTCCAAATCGACCGCCATCGTCCAAATATCCACATCTATGGGCAATTGCGTTTTGAGAAAATCTATCCCGATAGCACTTGTAATAATAGAGGCGACATGTATTTTGGAGGGTTCTCCGTAAAGGTTTCGCAGCCCTTTCAACGACAGCGCAATAGAATTTCCCGTGGCAATCATCGGGTCGATCAGTATCAACACTTTATTTGTCAAGTCGGGAGAAGAGATATAATCGAGTTGAATTTCAAAAGTGCCGTCTTTTTCGTATTTGCGATACGCCGAAATAAAAGCACATTCGGCTTTGTCGAAATAGTTTAAAAAACCGTGATGATAAGCAAGTCCGGCACGCATGATGGTTGCCAAAACAATTTTTTCGGACAGAAGAAAACTGTTAACCGACCCCAAAGGAGAATTGATTTCCTGCTCTTCGTAAGAAAGTGTTTTGCTGATTTCGTAAGCCATTATCTCGCCTACACGTTCTAAATTTCGGCGAAAACGCATACTGTCTTTTTGAATTTCCGCATCTCGCAATTCCGACAGAAAGTTGTTTGCGACAGAGTTGTTGAGTTCTAATACATTTATCATGGTACTGTTTTTTTGGTGAAACGCTGCAAAAATACAATTTAATATTCAAATAAACGCCTCTTAAAACAAAAATGTTCGATTTTGATTATTCTCCTCCACCGAAATACAGACGTTCACCGCCTCGTCGGGAAGCAATTCTTCCACATTTTCCGCCCATTCGATAAAACAATAATTTCCGCCGGACAGATATTCTTCAAAACCAATATCGATTGCTTCTTTCAGATTTTTTATTCGGTAAAAATCAAAATGACAGATATTTCCCTCCGGTATTTGATATTGATTGACGATAGCAAAAGTAGGACTTGAAACAAGGTCTTCGCTTTGTAATGTTTTCGCCAACGCCTGCATAAATGTTGTTTTGCCAACGCCCATGTCGCCACGCAAGAGAAAAATACGTTTATCTTTATATTTCTCCAACAATATGCGGGCAATATGCGGAAGTTCGGCAAGCGATTTACATACAATTCGGGTCATGGAAAAGTTTTTTTATTGTTTAAATGAATGCCTTGCAGATTTGCCGCAGGATATTTTTCCCGACAACAGATGAATCATTTTTTTAAAACGCCGCCGTACCCATTAAACAAACGCCTGTAATTCCGGCTCTGTTGCTCTGAAACGTGCGATGCGTAAGGTTGAGTTGAAGTCCTATTTTTTGAGGAATAAACCAATAATTCACTCCTGCCATATAATCGATTTCAGCCGTTGCATTGCTGCTCATATCCTGTTGAAAATAATCCATTCGCAAAACAGGTTGCAGTTTTCCAAAGAAAGTATACGCCAAAACAGCATAAGCACCCGAACTTTCCATGTCGGCGGTTTTTCCATAGATATATTCGGTACGGAAAAGCCATTTTTTGTCATCGTAACGCACGCCAACGCCGTATCGGTCGCGGGTTTCGTGTCGCATGCTGTCGTTGAGGTAAGCCTCTCCCACATAGCCCGACAGCGAAATGCTTATCGGCTTGATGGGATTGACAAATATGCGGGCGATAACGTCTTTGCTCTTGTTGTTGTCGTTGGTGTTGATGCCCGATCCGTTGAATACGCCAATATTGTATTCAATAATGCTGTAACCTCTTTTTCGGAGAAAACCGCCGTAAAACATCACTCCGACGTCTCGTCCGTTGGCGTTGATGCCTGCAACATCGGCATAACCAACCAGCCGCGAAATTACCATCGCATTGTCAATACATTCCAAGCCTGTCGGCGAATAGGGATTTTCCAACGAAAAAGGCACTTTGAACTGTCCCAACTGAATATTGAAATACGGTTTGATCTTAAAACGAATCTGTGCGTCCAAAAGTCTGGGAGCAGCGGCAAAGTCTGCCTGTATGCGATAGTCGAACATCTTCCCGACGTCGCCTTTTACGTCAAGCCTTGCTCTGCGAATATCGAATGTACTTCTGTCGTCGTCGTAGCGATAGCGGAAATTTACCAGCCCCGATATTTTGGGCAACTTCGAGAGCAGATTTTCTACTTTTGAAAGTCTTTGAACGGTTAAAGTGTCGGTGTGTTGAGCATTCACTTTGGCAGAGAAAGCCAATGCCAACAGTCCGATACCGATGATAAAAAATTGTTTTTTCATTTTTTAGTAAATATATTAATAATTTGTAAATAAGTTACTTGCAATAATCCGGTGAAAGTGTTATCGTTTGTGCAAACCGCATTCTTTGTGTTCGGGCGATTCCCACCACCACCTTCCCGCACGTATGTCTTCGCCGCTTTCAACAGCGCGGGTGCAGGGTTCGCAGCCGATACTCGGAAAACCTTTGTCGTGGAGTTTGTTGTACGGAAGACGATTTTCTTGAATATAGGTTTGCAGACGATTTTCGTCCCAATGTATCAAAGGATTTATTTTCAACATATTATTCATCGTATCCCATTGAATAAGGTCTATATTTTGTCGGGTAACCGACTGTTCGCTTCTCAATCCGCAAATCCACGCATTCAACGTCTCAAACGCCCGATTTAAAGGCTGCAATTTACGAACGGCACAACATCGCTTGCGTTTTTCCATGCTTTCGTAAAACAGGTTCATACCCTCGCGATTGACCATTTCTTCCACCTGCTTGTAGTCGGGAAAAAAGATTTCTATTTTGATGTTGTATTTCAGATTGGTTTTGTCGATCAGCTGATAGGTTTCAGGAAAAAGCCTGCCTGTGTCAAGGGTGAAAATGCGAGCGTTACGGTCGATTTTCATTATCATGTCCGTCAATATCTGGTCTTCCAAACTCAAACTTGACGATAGGGCAATTTTATCTCCGTAATATTGCAGAAAATGGGTCAAGACCTCTTGCGGGGTGGCGTTGCAAAATTGTTTGTTGAGCTGTTCTATATCGGTTTTTGTATACATGCTGTCGGTTTTTTTGTTTTCGGGTGATTTTGTTTTCTTTGGCAAAACAAATGTTCAGTCTTCGTTTCTTTCTGAAATCATTCCTGCACCAACGGTTTCAAATGTATGTTGATCAATAAAAATCAAACTCCCTGTTGTGCGATTGTGTCGGTACAAATCAAAAACCAAAGGATTTGCCGTTTTGACGGTAACAGAAGCAATATCGTTCATGTTTAAAGAGGTTACGCCTTGCTCGTGTTCCAACGTATTGACGTTTACTCTGTAATTGATTTTTTTGATAATGCCAATGGTTTCTGCCGTTGCCTGACGGACAATATAACGAGCGTTCAGGGTGAGCGGATTTTCGTTGAACCAACAAATATCCATTGTTATATCTTGCGAAACCTGCGGTTGCACGCCTGTTGTTCCCGCCAACAAATCGCCCCGACTAATATCTATATCATCTTCCAACTCTATCGTTACCCAATCGGGCGTAAAGACTTCCTGCAATTCTTTTGTGCATTGGTTCAGCGTTTTGACTTTTGACTGCAAGGCAGAAGGGAAAACCTTTATTTCGTCTCCCTGTTTCAACACTCCTCCCGCCATTCGTCCCGCATACCCTCGAAAATCGGGAAATTTGTCGGAAATAGGGCGAATAACATATTGTACAGGCATTCTGATTTCTTCCGAATTGAGTTTGTGATCAATGGGCGTTGTTTCCAAAATCTCCATTAAAGTCTTTCCTTTGTACCACGGCATTTTGTCGGAAGGCTTTACTACGTTGTGTCCGTATTTCGCCGAAATCGGAATAAAACAAACGTTTTCGATATGCAATTTTTCGGCAACGGAATGATAATCGGAACAAATTTTGTCGAACACCTCTTGCGAGAAATCGGTCAAATCCATTTTATTAATACACACCGCCACGTGCGGAATCCCCAACAGCGAGGCAACAAAAGAGTGTCGCAAAGTCTGTTCCACAATACCGTGACGAGCGTCTACCAGCAAAATAGCCAAATCGGCAGTTGAAGCGCCCGTAACCATGTTGCGTGTGTATTGAATATGCCCCGGTGTGTCGGCAATGATAAATTTGCGTTTCGGCGTGGCGAAATAACGATACGCCACATCGATGGTTATTCCCTGTTCGCGTTCTGCCCGAAGTCCGTCGGTGAGCAGGGCGAGGTTAACCTCCTCGTTGCCGCTGCGTTTGGATGCTTCTTCCACCGCTTCGAGCTGATCTTCAAAAATAGATTTGCTGTCGTAAAGCAACCGCCCGATAAGCGTACTTTTTCCGTCGTCCACACTGCCCGCTGTTGTAAAACGAAGCAGTTCCATATCTAAATATCCTGTTGTTTTTGCCATTTCTTTCAGCCTTTTAACCAAAGGTTTCTTATTTTTTTTGTTAATAAAAATACTTCATTCAAAACATGAATAAATATCCGATTGCTAATAAAACAGTCGTATACCGGCAAAAGAACCGCAGAAGTTTATACTTTTACATACTTGAATGTTAATTATAATGTAATGATATAACTCCTGCGATTTATAACATGTATGACGAAGTTATTTTATCAACACTTCAAGCTGCAAAGATACAAATAAATAAGAAACGATGAAAATTTATGTCGGAAATCTTTTTGTTGTATCCAAGCATTCCTAAGCGTACCGGCTTTCTGCAATTGGAAAGATACAGCAATTTCGGAGACAAGTTTTCATTATCAATTTGTTATGTTTTAATGGACATTTTGGGGGATTAACATACCAAAAAATCATTTCACATGCCAAAAAACTCAAAACAACAGCGTTTATTCTTCTTTCATCTTACTATACAAAAACGATATGCCGTCTAACTGCCTGAATAAGTTGAATATAAAAAAAATATTTTATATCTGATTGAAAATTAATCATTTTTGTATATTCATTCACAGAAAAAGATTATATCTTTGCAAAAAAAAACAAGAGGATATGGCAAAGAATGGATACATAACAATAACTGATTATATATCAGGAGTTGAAATACATGCAACACCCGAAGAAACAGAAGCCGTTCAAGTATTTTCCCGGCAGTTGGTAGAAGATTACGGCTACCCGAAAGAGCATATACAAACGCACCCGCAACATCGCGTAAAAGTGTGTCCGTCTGATACGAAAAAAGAGTATCCGGTGGATATTGCTTTATTTCTTGATGCTCTCAAAGATGATGACGGTTTATACATTATCGTAGAGTGCAAAAAGAAAAATCGCAAAGATGGCAGAACTCAACTCGAAAATTACTTGACACTTTCAAGTGCATATCTCGGCGTGTGGTTTAACGGCGAAGAACGCTTTTTTCTACGCAAATTTGTAAAACCAAACGGCGAAGTCGTTTTTGAAGAAATTCCAAATATTCCAAAGTACAAACAAAGAGTTGAGGACATTGGTTTGTACAAAAGACAAGATTTAAAACCAACTCACAACTTAAAAGCTATATTCAAATCAATTCGTAACCATTTGGCAGCCAACACTGTCGGTGCAACACGCGATGAAGTTTTGGCACAACAACTTATCAATATTATTTTCTGCAAAATTTATGATGAAAAATATACTGCGCCCAACGACATGGTAAAATTTCGTGCAGGTATTGACGAAAAGCCGAAAGATGTAGAAAACCGCATTTTGGATTTGTTTAAGGAGGTAAAAACAAATTTGCCGGAAGTTATTGACAGTGAAGACAGAATCACGCTTGATACAAAATCGTTGCTTTTCATAGTCGGTGAATTGCAAAACTATTCACTTATGCAAAGCGAGCGAGATGTGGTTGCTGATGCTTTTGAAACTTTTATCGGACACGCTTTGAAAGGCGGTTTAGGACAGTTTTTTACGCCTCGCAATGTAGTCAAAATGATTGTTGATATTTTGCAACCAACCGAAAATGATAAAATTATAGACCCCGCTTGTGGCAGTGGCGGGTTTTTAATAGAATCGTTAAAATCCGTTTGGAATAAAATAAACCAAAAATATGTGGCTTTGGGTTGGAATGAGGTTGAAATCAGCAGAAAGAAAATGGAAGTTGCTGCCAAAAATTTCAGAGGCATTGACAAAGATTATTTTTTGAGCAAAGTTGCCAAAGCGTATATGAATTTAGTCGGCGACGGTACGACAGGGATTTTCTGCGAAGATAGTCTGGAAAGTCCTAAAAATTGGCGTTCCGAAGCAAAATCAAAAGTGGAATTGGGAACTTTCGATGTATTGCTGACCAATCCTCCATTTGGTGATAAAATAAAAGTAAAAGGCGAGGATAAATTAAAGCAGTATGAACTTGCTTATAATTGGGCTGTAAAAAATAACGAGTATGTAAAAGGTAAATTGAAAGATGAACAACCGCCACAAGTTTTATTTATTGAACGCAATCTGAATTTGCTCAAAGAAGGCGGCAGAATGGCAATAGTGTTGCCCGAAGGTACTTTTGGTAATCCGTCAGACCGCTATATTTGGAATTTAATTACTCAAAATGCACAAATAGAAGCAATAATAAGCACGCCAACAGAAACTTTCCAACCGAACACACATTTCAAAACGAGTGTTCTGATTTTGAAAAAAGGTAAACCTGAAAATAACTACCCTGTCTTTATGAGCATTCCTGCAACCTGCGGACACAACAAAAACGGGAAAGAAATATACAAAATAAATAAAGACGGTTCTTTTATTTTTGACAATGAGGGCAATAAAATTGTTGATGATGAAATTTCGCTGGTTGCCGAACATTATCAATTATATTTACAAAATAGACTTGAAAAAAAATCGCATTTAGGTTTTGTCGTTAATTATTCGCAGGTGAAAAATTGGATTTTCATTCCCGATTATTACGACCCCGAATTACAACAGGAAATTATCGGACTTGAAAATTCCAAGGATTACGAAGTAAAAACAATTAAACAATTACTTGACGATAAAGTTTTGAAAATTAAACGTGGCAATGAAATCGGTTCACAATTTTATGGAAAAGGAGATGTGCCGTTTATTCGCACGAGTGATATTGTTAATTGGGAATTGAAAATTGATCCGATAAAATGTGTTCCCGAAGAAATTTACGAACAATACAAAACGCAACAAGATGTAAAAGAAAATGACATTTTGTTTGTGAAAGACGGAACATTTTTGATTGGCAGAAGCGCAATCGTTACCAAGCAAGAGGAAAAGATTATCATTCAAAGTCATTTACTTAAAATTCGTATTGCAGACACAAACAAAATCAATCCTTTCTATTTGCTTTATTTACTGAACACACCGATTGTTCAAAAACAAATTGTTAAATATACATTTGTTCAGGGAACTATCTCAACTGTTGGCGATAGATTTTATGAAATTGTTTTGCCCATTCACAAAGATAAGAATAAAATCAAAGAAATATCCGAAGAGGTTAAAAGTATTATTGATACAAAACGAATTTTAAGAGAGCGAATAGAAAATCTGATAAAAACACCGTGATTATGGAAAATAGAATTAAAGGAATTGATGACTTCGTTGATTGGATTAACAGCAAAACAGATTGCTTTGTTTCAGAGCAAGAAGAAGATTTTTTTGCTATCCAAGCGCCAAATGATGCCAAAGTGTTTGTTGATTTTGAAGCAAGTGCCGGCATAAATAATATTGTTTGTTCCGCAATAAAACAACTTAAAATGTTTAATGCGGACTACTATTTTGACGAGTTATGGAGCAGTGATTTTGCAGAGCGATTTACTCCGCAACAATTCATTGATTCCCTGAAAGAAGACGAAGCAAGTTTTCGGGCATTGGCAGAAAAGTTACGATAACAATAAACACTATCGCCCTAAAAGTTGAAAATTAATTTTGAATTGAACAACACTTCGCTCAAGACATAAATAAGTGTTTGATTGTTAATAAAACAGTCGTATACCCGCAAAAAGAAACCGCATTGTTACACACTTGACTCACAATTAAACAAAGTACTATTTGTTGGGAAGATTAAGTCTTATATAGATATTATCTGCGCTTTTGCAGATAAATTACATTATTTTTTTATTTCTGATGTTCGTAAAGATATTTTATATACTTTTGCATGGTGATTTTAATGCGATCTTGATGAATTCATTTGAAAATCATGCAAATCGGAGCAAGTTAATTCAGTGTAAATTTAACATAATAAAAAAACGAATCGTAGAAAATCACATTTTATATTATGGGCAATATGCTTAACAGGCAACAGAAAAACAAGTGATGCGAAACAAATGATTTTGACAAAATAATAATTCTAATAATTTTTATCATGAAAAGAATAATAATTTTGATATTGGTTTTACTTGCTTCGGAGACTTTCCTGTCGGCGCAGGTTACTCGAACACAAGCAGATGCCACAGTGCGAAAGTATCTGCAAGATGAAATGATTGCATACAGTCTTTTGTATGTTTATGCAGATGAACCCAATGAAGAAGGCATTTCCATAACGACATCCAACGATGAGACATTTAAGGTGAAATATGCGTGTTGGGCATATTATGCAGATGAAAGCGAGACGGCTCAACGTCGTTATTTATTTGTGAGAGAAAGCAACGAAAACCTGTTGGAAGTAATTGCAAGCAATGATTTGAGTTCCGATCCCGATAAATGGAATCTTGTAGAGACAAGCTCCGTCATTGAAAGAGAAGACAACAATATCAAACTTTATCCAAATCCGGTAAACGATTGGCTGACCATTCCATATATCGAAAAATATACTCGTATTGAAATCCATGATTTAAAAGGAGTTTCTCTTTTTTCCGAAAAACTTACAGATGAAGAATCCTGTTACTTGAATGTATCGTTTCTTGCAACAGGTGTTTATTTCGTGAGTCTTTACAATAATGAAAAGATAAGTGTTTTTAAAATAATTAAAAATTAGTATTATGAAGAAAATAGTATTATTGACAGGAATATTTTTTGTTGCTTTTTCCGTAGAGGCACAAATCACACAATTTGAAGCTGACAGCATTGCAATACAACACACGAGTAAGGAAACAAAAGCATATATCATATATGCCAAACAAAATGTACAAACGGAATTTATCATTACCGCAACCGGTGAAGAAATTCTTGAAACAGATTATTCCTGTTGGGTTTATTATATGAATTATTTTGATTATAAAGATAAAAATAAATGTTGTTATTTGATTGTTAATGAGAATAATGGGAATATCTTACAAGTAAACACGAAAAACAGTGTTCACCCCGATGAAGATTTGGCAACATGGCGAATGATTTTTCCTCATAACAATATTATAGATACTTTGTTGGGCGAATGGACTTGGGAAGCAACAACCGGCGGTATTGGCGGAGGCACTTATGATACAGAATTTAAGTCCGTTATAAAAATAGTGAGTCAGAATGAAGATGCTTCCATCAATTATGAAGTATATGTTGAGGACACTTTGTTTTCTCAAGGGAGTTTTCAAATTTTATACAATTGGGAGTCCGGATACAATAAAAGAGCCTATATCGAACTGCCTCATTATAATCGTATAGCCCCTTGGTGTATATCTTTCGGATACATTGGCGAACCTTTGGATAAAGATACTTTGTGTTTTTGGGATATGAACATTGACGGTCTTATTTATTATTATCAAAGAAAAAAATAAGTGTCAAAGTCGGGAAAGTTTTTACCGTTTAAACGGCAACGGTAATTGCTTTTTAAAAATATCCCGATTTTTTTCGGTCTTCCATTGCTGTTTCCGAGCGTTTGTCGTCGGCTCTTCCGCCGCGTTCGGTGATGCGTGTAGCAGCAATTTCTTCAATAATATCTTCCAGCGTATGTGCTTCGGACAACGTTAATCCCGTGCAACTTATATCGCCGATCGTTCGGCAACGAACATCTCGAACTTCTACCGTTTCGGCAGGTTTGAGTTTCATGCAGGCTTCGGCGGCAAGCCATTGGTTGTCGCGGAAAAACACTTTGCGTTTGTGTGTGAAATAAATGCTCGGCATGTCGATATTTTCTTGCAAAATATACTGCCAAACGTCCATTTCTGTCCAATTGCTGATAGGAAATACGCGAAAATGTTCTCCCATATTTTTCATGCCGTTGAAGATATTCCACAATTCGGGACGTTGATTTTTGGGATTCCATTGTCCAAATTCATCTCGATGCGAGAAGACACGTTCTTTTGCTCTCGCTTTTTCTTCATCACGGCGAGCGCCGCCTATTGCCGCATCGAATTTATATTTTTCTATCGTATCGAGCAAGGTAACGGTTTGCAATTTGTTGCGGCTGGCGTTATAGCCTGTTTCTTCTTTTACGCGACCGGTATCGATAGATTCCTGCACCGAACCCACCACCAAAACAGCACCCAAACGCTTTACCAAATCGTCGCGGTATTGTATGGTTTCTTCAAAATTGTGTCCTGTATCGATATGCAACAGGGGAAAAGGGATTTTTGCGGGATAAAAAGCCTTATACGCCAAGTGAGTAAGCACAATGGAATCTTTTCCGCCCGAAAAAAGCAAAACAGGCTTCTCAAACTGTGCCGCCACTTCCCGCAATATATAGATAGCTTCCGCTTCGATCTCTTTTAAATGTGTTAATTTATACATAATCAAATATTTATACCTGTTTTAGACGCTCTGAAAAAGAATTTACCTTATTGAAAGTGCTGCAAAAGTAGCAAAAAAAAAGATACGGCAAAATATTCATGCAAAACAATACAAATTTCTTTGGCAAAGATCGCACATCTATTCCAAGTACGAAGATACTTTTCCGCTGATTTGCAGCAAAGAAATCTCGCAAAGTTTGGTATTGAATTTTGCCTGAACAAGGCGTTCTTCCGCAGCAAACAGGCTGTTTTGAGCTTCCCGCAATTCTATTCCCGACAGCTGTCCCAATTTGTAACGTTCTATGGCGATGTCGTAATTGTCTTTGGCGGTTTCCAGATTGTTTTCTTCCAATTCTATCAGTTTCAGATTGTTTTGGTACGCCATCCATGCGTTTGAAAAATTTACTTTTACGCCCATTTCTGTTTGTTGGTATTCCAACTCGCTGTTGATCAACTCTATTTTTGCATTTTGCTGTTTGCGTTTGCGGTTCATGCCGTCAAAAAGAGTATAACCCAATGTCAATCCGTAGTTTAAGCCGAGATTTTGTTGACGGTTGAGCGAACCGATTTGGTAGGTGTTGAACGTATATCCATAGCCTGCATTCAGTTTGAGATAAGGATAATTTTCGCTTTTTTGACTTTTTAAATCTATTTCCGCCAACGTTTCTCCCTGTTTATACAGTTTCAAAAGGGTATTGTTTTTCAACATCTCGTCATACAATTGTTCTTTGTTCAGCGAAGATTTTATATCAATAATCGAATCGGCAATGTGTATCAGTTTTTCCACATCTTTTTCGCCCATCAACTCGTTCAGCTGCATTTGAAGAGAATACAGCACTTCGTCTTGTTTTATCAACATCGATTTATCGGAATTTAAATCCACTTTTGCCTGCTGCAAATCCAAACGAGACATGCTTCCTATCGTGTAACCGGCGTCTACAATGCGCAGGCGTTCTTCCGACAGAGTTACGATGTATTGAAGATTTTTTTGGCGAATAGTCTGACCGATATAGTTATAATATTCTGCCGTAAAATCGGCGATGAAATTCTCAATGGTCAGGCGGGTGTTGAGTTCGCCCTGTTCTTGCATTTCTTTCAGCCGTTTGTGGTTCATTCTGATCTTCAATCCGTTGAAGATAGTCCAATCTAAATTGATACCCGCATTGAATGCTTGATTGTAGATATTGTTGTAATCGATGGTTTCGCCTGTGGTTGTTTGTTGCTGCTGCATATTATCCAGATTTCCCGAATAATTTGAACGCAAATCCAACACCGGAAGATAGCCCGCATTTCCCGCCGAAGCATCGTTTTCCAACATTTGTTGTTGATTGCGAATGATCTGTATTTCAAAATTTTTGTCCAAACCCAATTCCAGACATTGTTTCAACGTATAGTTATCCTGTTGAGCCTGTGCAAGAAACGAACTCATCACACACAGAGAAAAGAATATTTTTTTCATCGCGTAATATTTATTTTTTGCTTTCATATATTTTAATGTTCTATATTTTTGTACGCAGA
>JAIRTU010000030.1 GCA_031254735.1 Bacteroidales bacterium
ATTCGGGTTTCAGCTACGAGATAACGGTTACCACATACACTTACAGTCCCAGCCCCGCCGACAGAAACGAATTGCTTGTCTCTTGGGGCGACGGAACGTCTACTGTTGTCCAACGCACAAGCAAACAGGATTTGGGCAACGAGATTCGGAAAAACATATACCAAACCTCACACACTTTCCCCGCAACAGGCGTCTACACCATATCTATGGAAGACCCCAACCGAAACAACGGCATTATCAACGTACCCAGATCGGTGGAAGTTCCTTTTTATATACAATCTACGCTTACCATTAATCCTTTTCTCGCAGGGAACAATTCTCCCATTCTGACCAACCCGCCCATCGACATAGGCTGCACCAACGTTCCGTTTTATCACAACCCCGGCGCCGTAGACCCCGACGGCGACAGTCTGGTGTATTCTTTAATTCATTGCAGAGGATTAAATGGGGAATTTATTCCCGGATATGCTTTTCCCAACGCTTTCAACAGCATTTCCATCAACCCGAACACAGGCGATTTCTATTGGGATTATCCCACCATGCAAGGCGAATACAACATTGCCATTTTGATAGAAGAATATCGTTTGGGGGTAAAAGTCGGGGAAGTTATTCGAGATATGCAGATCAATATAGGCGTCTGCAACAACGAACCGCCCAAAATAATCGCTATTGAAGATACCTGTATCAACGCCGGCGATTTGCTCACTTTCAGGGTAACGGCGACAGATTCTCCCTCGCAGATCGTTGCGATAGAGGCTTCGGGAGATGTGTTTTACGCCACCGGCAACAAGGCTGTTTTTGTGGATACGGCAAGGTACGGAAATGCGTCAGGGACTTTTTATTGGCAAACCGGCTGCAATCATGTGCGGAAACAACCCTTTCAGGCAACGTTTAAAGCGTATGACAATCACCCGACCATTAGTCTGACAAGTTTGAAGACCGTCCGCATTACGGTGGTAGCACCGCCGCCCGAAAACCTGCAAGCCGTTCCTTTTCAGAATACGATCACACTTACGTGGGATACAGCTCCCTGCACTATCAATCTTGCGGGGTATAAAATCTATCGAAGAATGGGCAGTTCGGGATTTGTCCCCGACCATTGCGAAACAGGAGTTCCCGCCTATACAGGGTATCAACAGATAGGAAGAACCGACATACATACCACCTCTTTTGTCGACAACAACAATGGGGCAGGCTTGTTGCACGGCAACGAATACTGTTATCTGGTGATTGCTTTTTACCATGATAACGCCGAAAGCTATGCCTCGGACGAAGTGTGTGCTTTCCTGAAAAAAGATGTGCCGATTATCACTCATGTCAGTATTTTAGAGACAGATCACTCGAACGGAAAGGTTGAAATCAAATGGGTGAAACCGCACGACTTCATCGACACCATACCCTATTCTTACACCGTTGGCAGGAGTATCAACGGCAATGCCCAACCGACAAACGTTGCCACCGTCTTTTCGCTTGCCGACACGGTTTCTTTCATCGACAGCATGCAAAACACGGTGATGAACACTTTTTATTATCAAATAAATTTATACGACAACACCACAACGCCTTTTCTGATCGGCTCGTCGGATGCGGCTTCGTCGGTTTATCTTTCCATAGACAGTTCCGACGAGAAGTTGATCCTTTCGTGGAAGAGCAACACACCCTGGAAAAACTACAAACATATCATCTATCGACAAAACGGCAACAGCTTCGATTCGATAGGCGAAACCAATACATATATGTACGCCGACACCGCATTGATCAACGATCAACTGTATTGTTATTATGTGGAGACTGTCGGGGAATATGCCGACGCCACATTGCCCAAGCCCTTGAAAAACCTTTCTCAAACGGTATGTGCCCGTCCTGTCGACAATGTGCCGCCTTGCGTTGCGATATTAAAAGGAGAAACCGACTGCAAAGACATTCGCATGCAATGGTCGTTTCCCGACTCGTGCAATCTGTCGGACATCGCCATGATTTATATTTATTACAGGAATGATATTTCTTCCGATTATTTATTGTTAGACAGCATTTCCACCTACGGCAACAACTACGACATTATCGATCCGCCGTCTATTGCGGGTTGTTTTTTCCTTGTTTTGACCGATGCAAAAGGAAACAAAAGCAGTCCGAGCAACGAGCTTTGTTTCGACACCGACATCTGCGATTCGTACAAATTGCCCAACGTCTTTACGCCGAACGGCGACGGCAAATACGACTATTTCCGTCCCTTTCCTTACGATTATGTTGAAAGTGTAGATGTGGTTATTTTCAACAAATGGGGAATGCCTGTCTTCGAGACCAACAACCCGGATATTATGTGGGACGGAACAAATCAGTTTACCAAACAACCCTGTGTCGACGGAGTGTATTACTATGTATGTAAAGTAAATGAATACACCTTAAACGGTATCAGGACACGCTTTTTAAACGGTTCGGTTACGATATTCAGATAAAAATATGCTTCATCACGAAAGATTATTAACAATAAGATACATTTATAACCAACCCCTCTTTTTCTCGAAGAAAAAATAGTATATAATTATTCCCTGCGGGAGATAAGAGGGCAAAATTAAAGGAATATGTTTACAGGAATTGTAGAAAAAACAGGAAAAGTGGTGGATATTATCCACGAGCAAACAAACGTACATTTTGTTATTGAGGTCGATTTTGCCGACGAACTCAAAGTAGACCAAAGCATGAGCCACGACGGTTGCTGCCTTACGGTGGTTAGAGTAGACGCCGCAAAAAAGCAATATGTGGTTACCGCCATGCTGGAAACCCTGCAAAAGACCAATCTCGGAACGTGGCATCAGGGATACGAAGTAAATCTGGAACGCAGCATGAAAATGGACGGACGTTTCGACGGACATATCGTGCAGGGACATGTAGACCAAACCGCTGTCTGCACCAGAGTGGTGGACGAAAACGGAAGTTGGCGGTACTATTTCTCTTACGAGCCGCAGAAAAACAACATCACCGTTCCCAAAGGCTCTATTTCTGTCAATGGAGTAAGTCTCACGGTGGTTGACTCCGAAGCCGGAATGTTTTCGGTTGCCATTATTCCCTTTACGCAAGATGTAACCAACTTTCACAACTTCAAAGAAGGAACGGTTATCAACATCGAATTTGACGTCTTCGGGAAATACGTTGCCCGCCTGCTGGAACAGTATTTCGACAGCAAGACCGTCTGAATCACCGGTTATTGTTAATGCCGCTCGCCCGACACGGCAAAGCGTAATGTTCGGCTTAGGCTCTGCCTAAGCCGGATTATCCGGGCAGCCTCCGGCTGCCTATTTCGGTGTTCAACCTATGATTTAAAGGCAGGTTAAGAAAAAGGAGACCTTGTGAAAGTCTCCTTTTAAAAAAAAATCAATACCAATGATTATTCCACACATCGGATTGTCAGATTTCTGTCGCCGTTAGCATCGTCCACACGCGAAACGGTGGGCCAATATTTATCTTCGTGAGGCATGGGAAAAGCCGCCTGCCGACGAGAATAAGGTTTGTCCCAATTGTCGGCACACACCACCGACATGGTATGCGGTGCGTTGTGAAGAAGATTATCCTCTTTTGCCGCCTTGCCGTTTTCTATTTCCGCTATCTCTTTCCGAATTTGTATCAAAGCATCACACAGACGATCCACTTCCGACAGCGGTTCGCTTTCGGTTGGTTCTACCATCAGAGTGCCATGAACAGGAAACGCTACCGTAGGTGCATGAAAACCATAATCCATCAATCGCTTTGCTATATCTCCAACGGCTGCCGACAGGCTAAACGCATTGCAATCTAAAATCATCTCATGAGCCACCCGTCCCTTAGAGCCTGTATATAATATCTTATACGAATCTTTCAAACGGACAGCCATATAATTAGCGTTCAAGATAGCATATTGCGTCGATTCTCGCAATCCCTCTTCGCCCAACATTTTGATATATCCGTAGGTGATCGGCAGCAACATGGGATAGCCGTAGGGAGAACCCGAAACAGCATTGCCCTGTTTCCCACCGACTGTTATTACACTATGATTGGGCAAGAAATCCACCAATTTTTCGGCTACGCCAATAGGTCCCACACCCGGACCGCCACCGCCATGAGGCATAGCGAAGGTCTTATGAAGATTCAGATGACAGACGTCTGCCCCCATAAATCCGGGAGACGTCAAGCCCACCTGAGCATTCATGTTAGCGCCGTCCATATAAACCAATCCGCCGTTTTGATGCACAATATCGACAACATCTAAAATAGCTTCTTCAAACACACCATGCGTAGAGGGATAGGTAACCATCAAACACGACAAAACGTCTTTGTGCTGTTCGGCTTTTTCTTTCAGATCGTTCACATCAATTTCTCCGCTCTCGTTTGCTTTCACAATCACAATGTCCATTCCTGCCATAGCTGCCGAAGCGGGATTTGTGCCGTGTGCCGAAGAAGGTATCAGACATACGTTGCGGTGGCTGTTTCCGTTCGCATGATGATAATTGCGTATCACCGTCAGTCCTGCATATTCGCCCGAAGCCCCCGACATGGGTTGCAAAGATACCGCGGCAAATCCTGTGATAATAGCCAAATCTTTTTCCAAAGCATGTATCAATTCCAAATACCCTGCCGCCTGATCTTGCGGAACAAAAGGGTGAATTGCCTGAAATTCGGCAAAACTCAACGGAAGCATTTCGGCTGCCGCATTGAGTTTCATGGTACAGGAACCCAAAGGTATCATCGCACGATTTAACGACAAATCTTTTATCTCCAACATCTTCATGTAACGCATCATCTCTGTTTCGCTGTGATATTTGTTGAAAACAGAATGTGTCAGATAGGGAGAAGTCCGTTTGAACTCTTGCACAACAGCCTTTTCTTCAATGGCAGAGACAGCGGTGAAAGGTTTTCCTGCGGCTTCTGCCAACACTTTCAGCATATCGTTCAAATCGTTTAACGTGGTGGTTTCGTCTATGCTGATACCAATGCATTCTTCGCAAATATAACGGAAATTTATTTCATGTTTCAAAGCCGCTTTCCGAACAGTCTCGGTCGGGACAGGACATTGAATGGCGAGCGTATCGAAAAATACCCTGTTGTGTTGTTTGTATCCCAATTTTTCCAATTGAGCATGTAAAGTCTCCGTCGTAAAGTGAATGCGGGAAGCAATATCGTATATTCCTTTCTGCCCATGATACATGGCGTAAAATCCTGTCATCGCCGCCATTAAAGCAGAGGCGGTGCAGATGTTGGAAGTCGCTTTTTCGCGTTTGATATGCTGCTCGCGTGTTTGCAGAGCCATACGCAAAGCTCTTTTGCCTTCGGCGTCAATGGTAATACCGATGATACGCCCCGGCATTTGGCGTTTGAACTCTTCTTTGCAGGCAAAAAAGCCGACAGCAGGACCGCCAAACCCCATTGGCAAACCAAAACGCTGTGCAGAACCCACCGCACAATCGGCGCCCCATTCTCCGGGGGGAGTTATCAACGCCAACGACATCAAATCGCATGCCGCTGCCACAAAACAGGATTTTTCTTTGGCTTTCGCCGCAAAATCTTTATAATCCTGTATTTCGCCCCATTGGTTCGGATACTGAACAATCGCACCGAACATATCATCGGAAAACACACATTCGTTGTATTTTCCAATCACCAACTCTATTTTCAAGGCGGCAGAACGTGTTTTCAGCACGCCGATATTTTGCGGAAACAGGTTTTCGTCCACAAAAAATTTATTCGCACCGCTTTTTTGTTTTTCTCTGCTTCTGGCATTGTAGAACATAAACATGGCTTCTGCCGCTGCTGTGGCTTCGTCCAGCAAAGAAGAATTTGCCAGAGGCAGAGCGGTAAGGTCGGAAATCATGGTTTGATAGTTCAACAAAGCTTCCAATCTCCCTTGCGAAATCTCTGCCTGATAAGGAGTATAAGCGGTGTACCAACCCGGATTTTCAAGCACGTTACGCAAAATCACCGCAGGAGTTTCGGTGTTGTAAAACCCCATTCCGATATACGAGCGATACATTTTATTCTTTGCCGCCAAAGCGCGAATATGGTTCAGATACTCGTATTCGCTCATGGGAGCATCCAATTCCAACGGTTTTTTCAAGCGTATTTTTGCGGGAATGGTCTGATCGATCAGTTCTTCCATAGAAGATGCGCCTATGGTTTGTAACATTTTTTCCGCCTCTTGCGGTCTGATACCGATATGACGGAATGCAAAATTATTTCTATTCATATATATAATATTTATGCTTTATACAATTATTTCTATTAGCCAAAATTTACACCTGCCCAAGAAACAGATTATTTTTTCCCGGACATTTCTCAAAGAAAATTCCGAATGCAAATGTACTATTAATTTTTATGCAAAAGTTCATTCCGAAAGAATAATAACAAAAATTTGTACTTTCGATCAATATTTTTGTTTTCAAAGGCTGCCGACAAACAAGGAAAGCCGCTTTGCGGTTTGCTTGCAACAGCGAATATTGTGCAGTTGAAAAATGAATATTGAGCGAGTGAAATATCACTATTCAGACAATATTATTTATCATCGCAAACCTTCTTTTTCTTTGAGTTTATGAATAGTTTGCCAGAATATTTTCTCAATCCAAACCGGTGCAACTCGCAAATCGTGTTCCAGATACGAGATCTTTTCTTTCGATAAAATGTCTTGAATTTGTTCGATTTGAGTTTGACTAATATTTTCTTTTCCAATGGTTTTCAACGCTTGAATAACCAGCCGACTAATCTTTCCGATTGCATCTACATTTTTTTGCGAGGCACGAACGAGTGAGATGGCACAATTGCCGATTCTGATATTCCGCGTTGTGCCGTTGGTAAGATACTCAAAAACTTCGGGTTCTTGCGTGGAAAGCCCTAACTTATTCAAAACGTAATTCCCTGTTGGAACGATTTTTGCCTTATCTCGTTGTGCAAAAGCTGCGGCAATATCATCAATTCCGGGCAAGACTTTTCCTTTGATTTTATCTATTTCAGGGCGTACATAAAGTCCACCTGTCAGTCTGACAATTTCGCCTTTTTCAACCAATCGGGCAAGTGTTCGTCTTATAGCCTCAGACGTACCGTAACAGATAAAATTTTCATTGAAAAACAATGTACCCCTCTTGCTTTTTTTTATTTTGGCAAGTATTCTATCCTCAATTGTTTTAAGCATATTATTTATTGTTTATTGTCCTGAATTTTGCAAATAATAGTGTATTTTTCACATGCAAAGATACAATTCCTTTTTGGAATAGCAACAAGAATTGGATACTTTTTTTTACTTTGTGAATTTTATTCCACCACAATGGACACAGTTACGATAAAAAAAGGAGTCCTCTTTGGGGATTTGAGGGCAAATAATCACAAAAATTATAATTCAGACAGCGATCACACAAATGTTTATTGATCAAACCCAAAATCTCAGCACAATATCTTTCATTGCCGTCAAATAATATCTTTTATTGGCAATAAATGAAATCTTTTATTACAAATGAAAAATATCTTTCATTTGTATTGAATAAAATAGTATCTTTGCAAAAGATAAATTTTACAATGATGATACGACAGGAAGAAATAGGTTTAGTAATAGATTTGCAAAGAGATGCGTTTTTTCAACGAGATTTTGGTTTGCTTCGCGAATCGCTTTCGGAAATTCCCGTAGCGAACACATTTGCGACTATTCTGGTTGGAATCCGTCGTTGTGGAAAAAGTACGCTGCTTTTGCAATTGCTTCGTAAAAATTATCCCGATGCTGTGTGTCTCAATTTTGACGATATTCGGCTGTCCGGTTTTGATACAGATGATTTTGTGCGGCTTCATCGGGAAATAGAAAAAAGAGGAGTGAATATACTCTTTTTTGATGAAATACAGCTTGTCGAAAAGTGGGAAATATATGTAAATCAGCTTTTGAGCGAAGGTTATAAAGTGTTTATAACAGGTTCTAATGCTTCTATGTTGAGTGCCGAACTTGGAACACATTTAACAGGCAGACATTTATCCATGGAATTATTTCCATTTTCTTATGCCGAATTTATACATTTCAAAAAAATGGAAAGTCAAGAAGCTGCCGTTATCGATTATCTGAAAAAAGGAGGAATGCCCGAATACGTAAAAAGCGAAATACCGGAAATCTTAAACACACTTGTTGACGACATATTGATGCGTGATGTTGCAGTTCGTCATGCTGTTCGCAACGTGGATTCGTTGCGGCAATTGACCACCTTTTTGATAACCAATATCGGAAATCTGATCTCTGCAAATAAATTGGCCGGCATGTTTAACATAAAATCTCCGGCGAGTTTTTTGGAATATTTTTCCTTTTTAAAAGATGCTTATTTGCTTGAATTTGTTCCGCGATTTAGTCATTCGTTAAAAATTCAGGCACGCAATCCCAAAAAAGTATATGTGATGGATATGGGGCTTTATACGGAAAATTCCGTATCGGCAAGCGATAATATGGGCAGGCGATTTGAAAATTTGGTTTTCTTGCATTTACGCAGAAAATATAAACAAATATTCTATTACAAAGGATTGAATGAGTGCGATTTTGTTACAATGGAAAAGAATACGGTAAAAGATGCCGTACAGGTTTGTTTTTCGATAAATGACGAAAATTTCAACAGAGAATATAAAGGTTTGGCAGAAGCCATGCAAAATCTCGGATTGAGAGAAGGAAGCATCGTAACACTCAATCAACGAGATACATTTGAAAAAGACGGACTGAAAATAAACATGATACCGGCAAGCGATTTTTTGCTGACCGTATAACTTTGTTCGGATAATATCTTTCCGTAATTGCTTTATGGATAATCGTATTGCAAACGTCGTTTGTCTGTTTCGGCAATAATCATTTTTTTGGAAAAAGAGTGAGAAATATTTCGTTTAAAACCCAAAATCTCAATGCCCAATCGCAGTACGATTTTACATTCATGCAATATCTTTCATTACCAATAAATAATATCTTTTATTAGTAATGAATGAAATCTTTTGTTAGTAATAAATAATATCTTCTATTGGTAATGAAAGATATTTTTCTTTGAAAATAATGCGGAAAATACATGTTCTCAACGTGAAAAAAAGCTGCTGAAAACGGCAAAACGGACTGCTATCAAACAAGATTATTTGCGTATCGTCTTTATATTAATCGTATCTTTGCACGAAAGGAAAATAAATAATGAATTTTTTTGAATCGTTAAAATCATCTCGAACCGTTTTGTGGTGGTCGCTTGTTTTGGGCGCCATTATTATATATCCCAATCTGGGAGATTTTTTATGGATGCTTTTGGGGCATGCTCATCGTCATGCAGAAACAATAAGTCTGCTCAATCTCATTTATTTTGCGTATCGCTATGTGTTTTTTGTGGTTCTTACCTTTCTGTTGATTGGGCTGAATGTAAAACAACCGACCAAAAAGCTGAAAGAACGGTTTTGGAAGTCGTTTCTTCTCACCTTTACGGCGTATTTGGTGTATGTGATTGTCGGAAAAAATATCGGAGCTCATATCCGGTTGGATTGTTTTACGCAGACCGTTATTTTGCAGTTTCTGATTGCGTGGTTGATGCCGGTGCTTATCGGGCAGGTGTATTATTTGACTGTTATTCAGCAGGAAACCATAAAAGAGATGGATCGGCTGAAAACAGAAAACCTGCAAAGTCGGGTGGATGCGCTTTCAAACCAGATAAATCCGCATTTCTTTTTCAACTCGCTAAACGGATTGACGGCTTTGGTGGCAGACAACCGAACCGAAGAAACGTTGGAATTTGTCAATAAACTGTCGGGGATTTTTCGGTATATTTTGCAAAGCGAAAAAAAGGCACTTGTTGAGTTGGAAGACGAACTGAATTTTTTGAATGCGTACCGTTATCTGATAGAAGTGCGTTATGGCGGAAAGATATTTTTTGACATAAATATAGCAGAAAACGACCTCCAAATGCAACTGCCGGTGCTTTCTCTTTTGCCTTTGGTAGAAAATGTGGTGATGCACAATATCATTGACAGCGAACATAAAATGAACGTCCGTATCAGCGTTTCGCAAGACAAAGAATTGAAGATTACCAACGTGGTTTATCGTAAATTTCAGGCGGAAGAATCGCATGGAATCGGCTTGTCGAATCTTTCGGCAAGATATAAATTATTGATGGGATCAGATATACGGACAGAAGAAAACGAAAAATATTTTACCGTTGTTTTACCGCTGAAAAAAGCTGAAAATGAAAGTCCTGATTGTTGAAGATGAAACCATTGCTTATGAATATTTGAGCAAACTTATCCGAAAAATCGATGCGGAGATCGAAATTGTTGCCGTAACGGAAAGCATATCTCAAACCGTGAAATATCTGCAATCCAATCCGTTGGTCGATTTGATATTTATGGACATTCATCTCTCGGACGGTTTGGCATTTTCTATTTTTGATATGCTCACAATCGAAACGCCTATTATTTTCACCACTGCTTTCGACGAATATGCAATCAACGCCTTTAAAGTAAACAGTATCGATTATCTGTTGAAGCCTGTGCAGGAAGAAAATCTGCGGAAAGCCGTTGAAAAGTTTCGGAAACTTTCATCTTCGGAAACCAAGCAATATGTAATTCGGCAGTTCGAGAGCGATCTCAACGAAAATTATCACAAAAGAATCCTTGTTTCGTACAGAGATCATCTTATTCCTGTGGCGGTGGAAGATATTGTGTTTTTTTACACTTCGGAACAGCAAACAAGCATTTATCTGATTAACGGAAAAAAATACAGCTACAACAAAACCCTCGATTCTATCATACAAAATCTTGATCCCGAATTATTTTTTCGAGCCAATAAACAGTTTGTTATCGCCATAAATCATGTAAAAAACATCACTGCATGGTTCGATCGCCGTCTTTTGATTACATTAGACATAGAAACGCCCGAAAAGATATATGTGAGCAAAAACAAAGCCGCCGAGTTTAAAGAATGTTTGACCAACGGAAGAAGAAAAAATTAATACGAACAATTCATGGTTTTTTCTTACAAAAATGCTACCTTTGCAGGGTTCATTCAGTATAAATATTTTTAAAAAACAAAAACATGTACGATACATTTCAAAAACATCTTCAAAATCAAATAGAGGACATAAAAGCCTCCGGCACGTATAAAAACGAACGCATTTTGGTTTCTTCGCAATATTCCAAAATAAAAGTAAACACAGGACAGGAAGTTTTGAATTTTTGTGCGAACAATTATTTGGGATTAGCCAACCACAAAGAATTGGTAAATGCAGCCATCAAATGCTTGCAGGAACGTGCCTACGGTATGGCTTCGGTACGTTTTATTTGCGGTACTTCCGATTTGCACAAAGAGTTGGAAGCCAAGATTGCCCATTTTTTCGGGACGGAAGATACCATTTTGTACGCCGCCTGTTTCGACGCCAACGGAGGCGTTTTCGAGCCTCTGCTGACAGAAGAAGACGCGATTATCTCCGATGCCTTGAACCACGCTTCTATTATTGACGGTGTTCGTTTGTGCAAAGCGCAACGTTTCCGTTATGCCAATGCCGATATGGTTGATTTGGAAAAACAATTACAGGACGCACAAAAATGTCGTTTCCGTTTGATTGTTACCGATGGCGTATTTTCAATGGACGGCAATACCGCTCCGATGACCGATATTTTGAACCTTGCCGCCAAATACAACGCTATGGTAATGGTTGACGAAAGTCATTCGGCGGGCGTAGTAGGCAAAACAGGCAGAGGAGTTACGGAGTTGCACAACTGCAAAGGCAAAGTGGAGATTATCACCGGCACGCTTGGGAAAGCTTTCGGCGGAGCAATCGGCGGTTTTACCACCGGAAAAAAAGAAATTATAGAAATGCTTCGTCAGCGTTCACGTCCGTATTTGTTTTCCAATTCTATTCCTCCCATGGTTGCGGCGGCGGGAATTAGAATGTTTGACATGATGAACGAAACCAACGAGTTGCAAGACAAGTTGCACACAAATACCGATTATTTTATTTCCAAAATGAAAGACGCAGGTTTTGATATTAAACCCACACAGTCGGCAATTTGTGCGGTAATGCTCTATGATGCGGCATTAGCCGGTAAGTTTGCCGATCGATTGTTGGAAGAGGGAATTTATGTGATAGGGTTCAGCTATCCTGTTGTTCCAAAAGATCAGGCTCGTATCCGCGTTCAACTGTCTGCCGCTCACGAAAAAGATCATCTGGATAAAGCAATCGCCGCATTTGTGAAAGTGGGCAAAGAACTGCATGTTTTGAAACAGTAGAACAGCGTCTTTTCCGCTTTTTTGGATTGGCGAGGACTTGTTTTTTCCGAAGAACATTATTCAAAGATGCGAAAAAAAATGGAAACGTTAAGCCTGAGTTGCAACATACGCTTGCGGAAAGTGGGTATATTGCACTTGGGCAAGACGTGATATTGTCTTGCAAACATACCGAAAAGAAAGTCATGAAATATCGTTATGTAATAATATTTGTTTCCATACTTTTTTCCTGTTGCAGGAATGATCGGCAGAACATTACCATACAAGGAACAGTAAATGATACCGACAATGGTGTTCCTCTTGCGGGTGTTTCTGTAACAATCATTTGTTGGAAGTATGGAAATAGTCCTGATGCAAGTTATACAGAATCGGAAACAAAAGTTACAACTACCGACGAAAACGGAAGATACCAAATGGATTTTGATAAAGGAGCTTTTGTCGAAATAGAAGTTTCCATGAACAATTATATTAATGGAAACGAATCTATGGAAATATGCAAAAGTAAAAACACAATAAATATTTCACTGCAAAAGAAACAAACAAAATGACGTCTTTTCTTAAAATAAAAAATGTAATCTTATTGTTGATTCTATGCTCGTCTTGCAATATGTCCTCTGTCAAGAGCGTTGAAACAGAAAAACAAATCGTTCAAAAGAAAGATTCCTTGTTTATAAGAATGATTTCGGTTGTTCCAAAATTGAAATTACCTTATACTCTTTCCTGTGGAATTGAAGACGGAATACTTCCGTTTCCCTATTTGCAGGTTGAAGATTTAGGGGAATTTGCGATGGAAATATTTCCCGAAAATTCAATAATAGTCGGCAAATTGCCCGTTGATAATGATAGAATATATATTTTGTACGGATTGCCGGGAGATATTATATATCCTTATTTGAATATATACGACAAAAATGGGGTCAAAACAGACTCCTTATATCTGCATAGAAGTTATTGCACCGCTGACGATTCCGAAACGGTAACAAATGTTACGACCATTAACAAGGATTTTTCAATTACCCTGACTGACACAATAAAACACATTCATTATATTGATAATGAGATAATCACAGATTCTGTTTTTGTAAGAAAAGATTATCTGCAATTAATGGATAACGGATTATATAAACGTCAAAAAGAGGAAGCTGTTAAAACTCGGTAAACAGTGGAGGTGCAAGCACAATGAAATGCCTATTTTCTCGCTTTCCGTTTTCTGCATTCCGATCAAAGTCGTTAACCGGTAATCTTTCTGTTCGTCATTTCCCGATTTTCATTTCTTATTTTGGCGGATCATTGAGATTTTTATGCTAACTTTGTTGTAAATAATTTTAGAAATATGTTGGCAGTAGATAATACGCTTATATCAGATGATATTTTTTCGCAATATTTTTGTTGTGATCTGTCGTGTTGCAAAGGCATTTGTTGTGTGGAGGGAGATGCCGGCGCACCGCTCAATGAAGAGGAAATTGCTGTTTTGGAAGATTATACGGAGAAAATCATTCCCTACATGACCGATGAGGGAATAGCCGTGATTCGCTATATGGGAATGTTTGATTATGACGAAACAGGACATTTGGTTACGCCGCTTGTTCGCGACAGAGATTGTGCTTTTGTTTATTATGAAGACAATATTGCCAAATGTGCCATCGAAAAGGCGTATCTTAACGGAGATATTGATTTTAAAAAACCTGTTTCTTGTCATTTGTACCCTGTCCGTATCACCGAATATGCCCATTATGATGCGTTGAATTATCATCAATGGGAGGTTTGCCAATCTGCCCGAAAAAAAGGAAAAGAACTGCAAATAACCGTTTTTGACTTTCTGAAAGAACCTCTTTCGCGAAGATACGGAAAAGAGTGGTTACGTAAGGTTGAAAAATTACTTTCATCATAGGCAACTTTCGCACGAATG
>JAIRTU010000031.1 GCA_031254735.1 Bacteroidales bacterium
ATTGAGTTTCTGTGTTTCTTTGACAAGCGTTTTAAAATCTTCGTTGAAATCGTCCGAAGTTAAAATCTCTGCCAGCCGGTTTTCATCATGATGAAACGGCAACGGATTGACAGGTTGCACTAAATGAGTGGGAGAAGAGAAATGTTTTTTCAGGAAATAAAGAATTAAATCGCGGGCAAATTGATTGTAGGTTTTGTACATTGTCATTTTCCCGTAGAAATATTTCACATGAGGATTCAGGCAAATAATAGCACCAAGTCCGTCCCAAATATTATCCAAAGCAAAAGCACCCAATCGCGTAGCCTGATATTTCGGCTGCACAAACGACCGCCCCAACTCTATCGAACAGGGAAGATAATCATTGATAAATTCATCTGAAAACTGAAACAGTTTCGCCACCGGCGAACCCACATTTTTGTTCGTTACCTTAATATCCGCCCCCAAAATATAGCGGTAGCTGCTGATGATTTCTTTCTCTTTGGGATTCCACACCAACAGCTGATGAAACGGTTTTTCCATAATATCATACGCATCAATATCTATCGATTTCCCTGTTCCTCCGCCGGCATCTCGAAATGCAATTTCGCGCAGACGCCCTATTTCCTGCATTGTGTAAGGTGCTTTGTCGTATGTAATATCATACACCATATTCCCACCATGACGCGTAGTACAGATAAATCTATCCGACGTCAATTCCGATTTGATAACCCTTCGGTATATCCTTTTTGGTATTCTATTTACCCCAAACATAGAATAATATATGTAACTCTTGCAAACGTCTTTCTGTATTTACGATATGATTGACTGTATTTTCCCTTCTACAAAAGTTGAATTAATAATTTGTGCAAAGATAGCATTTTTTGTTTACTCCACAGGCGGTTTATCTTCTTCCGCACCGGTATATTCTGCAAAGAAGTTCCAAAGCTTTTCGTTGGGTGGAGTTGCCTCGATGAGCGTTGTTTGCAAAGTAACAGGGTGTATAAACGACAGACTTTTTGCATGCAAACAGATAGAAGCATCTGCGTTGGAACGCGGAAAACCGTATTTCAAGTCGCCTTTTATGGGCGAGCCAATTGCCGAAAGTTGTGCGCGTATCTGATGATGTCGCCCTGTGAGAAGCTCTATTTCCAACAAATGATAATTATTGGAAGATGCCACCAATTGGTAATTCATTTCTGCTTTCAGATAACCGTCTTTTGGTTTTTTCGACACGATGACCATATTTCTCCGTTCGTCTTTAAAAAGATAATGCACAAGTTCATCTTGTGGAACTGCGGGTGCATTTTTTACAATAGCCCAATAATGTTTACGTATTTGTCGGTCGTGTACCAGCTGATTCATGCGTGCCAATGCCTTAGATGTTTTTGCAAAAATCACCGCCCCGCTCACCGGACGGTCGATACGATGAATTACTCCACAGTACACATTGCCTGTTTTGTTGTATTTCTTGCGTAAAAAATCTTTAACAAGCTCAGAAAGGGGAGCATCTCCTGTTTTGTCTCCCTGAACAATATCTCCTATTCGCTTATTGACAGCAATAAGATGATTGTCTTCAAAAATCACATCAGTTTCTGTTATTGTCATAGCATAATTTATTTTAAAATAACATATAATTTTCAGGATCAACGGCAATGCCGCCAATCCATAGTCCGAAATATACAACTCCGTCAAAGTCGGTGATTGCGATCATTTGTTTTTGTTTCACAATATCGCCGATATTCACCATAGGCGTTCCTGCCTGCCGATAAACCGCCATTACATTGTTTGGGTGGTTGATAATCAAGATTGTGCCGTATTGAGCATCGTGTCCCACATACACCACCGTACCTGCTGCACAGGCATAAATGGACGTTTCTTGCCTGCAAAGAAGCGAAATGCCCGCATGCTTTTCGGTAAACTTTTCTTCCACGATCCCCTGCATGGGAGTGTACAAATAAGAAAGCACTTCCGTAGACTTTTTGAGCATTTGTACCTGCGGTGTTTTGACAGCAGGCAATTCGATGTCGTTTATTTGCAAAAGAATACTGTCGTAATACGTCATGGTAAAGTCGACATTTTCTTTCTTTTCTTCGGGAAGAGCAGTATCCGATTCCGCTTTTTCGTCTATTCCCAACATGACCATCTTGATGCTTTTTTCATACGCTTCAATATCAACAACCAGCTGTTCCAACGAATCGGTGCGAGTATACAACTGCATAATCTTTTGGTTTTGTTTCGAGCTGCCATAGCCGGGAATATACTCCCGCAAAGAAGTAAACGCAATAAACGAAATACTCAAACTGACAATAATAAGTGCCGATATTACTATCACCACAAAAATAGACAGCGGTTTCAACCGAAACACTATCTTTTCTTCAAAAGTAGCATCGTCCATTATTACAAAACGATAATACTTTCTTATACGTCCTTTAATTTTTAGTCGCGACAAAGTTATTGATTTTTTTAATTAATAAAACAGCAAATCTTTTGTATATCTGCCGTAACGTAAAGAATCTTTTGTATTTTGGTGTAAATCTTCGTACTGCTTTTCCATTCGATTGCGGAAAGAGAAAAACCCCACAACAGGCATTTCTTGCTTTGTTTCCACATGACAGGCTTTGAGATTGGAATAATACAGTTTATTTTGATTAAGTCCGGTTGGAGGCTGCGTGGATTGTATGTACAAATCCCAATCGCTGGCAGCCGCATAGATTTCATAAACAAGCGAATCGACATATCGACGAGACACGTTGGGGTCTTTTCTTATCTGATAGGCAATTTTCTGAAAGAATGCCGAACCGGCACTTATCGTTACGTTTTTCTCTCTGTTTGCCGTAAGCAAATGGTCAGAAACCGTTCCTATTGTCCAAAGAACAGGCTCTGGCTGACGGCGGGTGTTGTCGGTTAAGACTTCCGTATAATAAAAGTATAGCCGCAACAGATATTTTGTAGTGTTAGAGCTTGTCAGAAACTCCCATTCCATCACGCCGTTGGGAATGGTAATGGTTGGTTTGCTTGTCATTCTGGGTGCGGTAGGTTTTCCTGCGGGAAAGACAGGCGTTTCGTTGTATACCCTGATTTTTGTATACCGATTATCCACAAACAACTGATAACTGTAATCTGCATTGAGTTTTGTTTCGGCTTTATACAGCATTTGAGCAGGATATTCAAACAACCCCGAATCTTTTGGCACTTCCCATGTTGGGGAAAAGTTGATGGTTCTTTTTTTGTTGCCGTTTTCGTCGTATTCCACCACATACACATCAACAGAATCGAGATAACTGTAATTGTTGATGTTGTTCACCAGGTCGTAAGCGTTTCCTTCTACCAAAAACGATTTATACACCTTTATATAATGAACGTCCTCCGAAGCATTTAACAAAGCATAAACCACAGGAAAAGGTTCAACATTTTCCGAATTTACCGAGAAATCTTTTTCACAAGCCCCCAACAACAAGAATGTTATTGAAAGATAAACCAACGGTGTGTTTTTATTTATTTGCATCATTGTACAATATTATTGTAACTTATTTTTTAATCAGGCACTTTCGCCATATCTATCTATTAGTTTTCCGTAGAAAAATTACGAGTGCAAAATTACAAAAAAAAACCAATATTCAAATAGATAAGTCATGAAATATCTCCAATTTTATTTTGACGAAACAGTGATGAAATTGCCGGAACAGAGATTGTTTCAATTACGAATTATGAATGACGATTTTTCGCTTCGTTAATGCGTAATAAGCACTAACAACTGATCACTATTATTATTATTTTCCCTTCGGGAGATTTTAATAATGGTTAATAGACCATTACAAACACTTTGAGGTGTACCGCATGCACTTCGGAGCATGCTCCGAGACTTGCGGAGCACGCTCCGAGGTCTTCATTTTAAAAAAATATATTGATCTTGATAATCACACGAATCATATTAGTCATATAAATCACAGTTCCGACAAAAAGAAAGGCAAGGAAGAGGATATAATTTCGAGGGAACAAGTCTCCTTCCCTTTTACAGGCAGAAGCCAGAAAGTCGTCATTATTCCAACACGATAACAAGGGCATTTTCTAATGCTGCCCAATGAAAGAAAAATTCGGCGTGAGAAGTCGCATTTCTTACGCACATGTGCGAACGCGGAGTTGTGCCAAGACTTGCACTGTATTCGATGAGCGCCTGTTGCGGGACATTTACCGGAATGCCGTGAATATATCCGCCATTGCAAAAACGACTTGCAAAAGGAGCAAAACCACCGGTGGCGGTGCTGCCGTCTTTCAAAAAAAACATTTTGACTTTCTTTTCTTGAAGGACAAAAATCCCCAACGGCGTTTCTCGCATATACGGCGGGCGATGTACGCCGGTAGTGGCGGGGTTCATGCTGCGTATCAACCATGTGTCGTTTTCTTTTTCTATGGTGGCGATGTTTTGATTGCGCCGATCGACAAAAGCCGCTTTTTGAAAAAATGCCGTATCCGAAATATATTTGATATACTTGCGAGGCGTTTTCCATGCTTGCTTTGTTGCCGCATGCCACACCGTGATAAAGGCAGAAGCGGCGTCGGCGTCGTCTACAACCTTGACCAGCGAGCCGTCCAAACCATACCGCACAACCGCAAGCGTATCGTCAAGAAAATAAAACGGAATGCCCTGAAAACGTTCAACGCCAAATGTATCTTCCATGTTTTTGTAAGCATTTCTTACGGCATGTTCCGTCAAAGGGGCTTCGCCGTTGATATTGTTTCGATTTTTCAAAAATCCCCATTGTGCCGTTTGCATTTGCATGGAATCGACCAGCGCCAGATATATCCGTATTTTTTCCCATTGAAACACTCGTTGGGTGTCTTTGTACGGATAAACGTCGTCCAATGTATGTTTTTCGTACAATAATCCTTTTTCAAGGAGAATATTTTCCGGCAAGAATTTTATGCGGATCGCCTCCATGGAATCGAAACGCTGCTGCTGCAAGGCTGCCTGTACAGAATCGCGAATGCGTTGATTTTCTTCACTCCTATCCGGCGGCGAACAGGAAACAATCAAGAAGATGATTGCGGAGAATAAAATCGATACTGTTTTTTGTTGTTGCATATTTTTTTAAAAATCTAATGGCAATAATTGTTCCGTGTTTAATAGACTTCTGCTTTTATGCCAATCTTTTCCACCCGGTTGGCGATGTTGAACAGTGTTTCTTTATCGATCTTTATCAGTTTTTTGGCGGGTGTTTCTCGATCGATGGAGTATAAAATCACTTTTTGCGGTTTGATATAGCGCAGCCGTTGCAGCCAAGCCGTTATTTCTTCGCTGGTGGTGTTGTCGATCAATTCACCGTTGTCTAATGTTCCTTTTAATAATAATGTCTGTATGGACAAATCGCCGTTGAATTGCCGCAGATTATCGCAGACGTCGTCCAACTTCAAATGTTTGAAAGGTTTATTTATCTGTTCAAACATCGCCTGCGTTCCGGCGTCAAGTTTCATCATTCGGTGATCGATAGCTTTCAAAGCGTCAACTACATCTTTGCGGTGCAGTTGTGTGGAGTTGGAAAGGCAGGTGATGACAGTCTGGGGAAAATATTGGTTTCGCAACCGGATAATTTCCCGGGTAATCTCTCCGAATTGCAGATGTATACACGGTTCGCCGTTTCCCGAATAGGTAATGCTGTCGATAAGAACATGATCGTTGTGCATTTGTTGAAGACGTGCTGCTATCACAGGAACAATTTCGCTTGCCGGAAGCAGTTTCGAGTATATTATTTCGTCTGTTTTTGCCCAACCGCATTCGCAGTAGATACAGTTCATTGTACATATTTTTATATCTTGGGGAAGTAAATTAATGCCCAACGATTTTCCCAATCTTCGGCTGTTAATTGGTCCAAAAACAATTTTATCATGCAATATTCCTGTCACTGTTTATGTGTTTGAAAAAATTTTTACAGGCTGCAAAGATACTACAAATTTATTTTGCAGAAAAAAGAACTTGGTACAGATAAAAATTTGTTTACCTTTGCAAAATATTTTACTGCTGAAATCAACAAGTTAGATCGAAGAATTACAAAAACAAATGAATACAAAAGAAAGGAAAAACACGATGAACAGGAAATTGTTTTTATTTACGCTTGCCGCAATGCTGCTTTTCACCTCTTGCGAAAAGATGTGCAAATATTCAAAACACCCAAAAGACCTGAAACCCATTGATTGGAACAATTACAATGACGTCTATACGGTGTTTTGGAACTGCAATCCTTGTTCGGAAGCACAAAAATTGGACAGAGATACAATTATGGTATGCGGGTTTATAGAAGGAAACAAAAAACCATCTTCGGGAGATTTTAGTTTAATGAATGAATCTGATGCTAATTCTATAAATCCACATGTTTATGTACTATTGATGCCGGATTCCACAGGGAAAAATATTACATTGCCCGACGCCATAGATATAACAAAGAAATGTTATATACGAGGAAAATTAGAATTTAATTGGATACAAGCCGGTATATGTTGTAGTACTGAACCCCAAGTTTTTGTTTATAACGTCAATGATATTTACTTTAAATAGGAAAGGAGGTGAGTGATGAAACGAATAGCTTTAGCGAATGCTGCAATTGTTTTATTGGCTATATTAGCAAGTTGCTCTAAAGGGAAGCACGCATTGATATACAACACTTGGCAGGTAGAAAGCATGAAAGTGCATGCAGACTCGGCTTTGCAATATCCACAAAATAAAAAAAACACTTTAAGTTTTGAGAATGGAAATACTTGTCATTTAGACTTAGGTGGTGCGAGAGACTGTTGGGGTGACGTCAAGGTTAGACACAACAATAGCATTAAATTTAGTCATATAAGCAAGTGTACATTTTCCAATTTGGAACTTCCAAAATCTGCAAGCACTTTTTATAAATTAATTGAAATGACCAATCATTATGCCATCAGCAAAAACAGACTTATTCTTTCCGGTGATAATGGCGAAATTATAAACTTTATAAAACAATAATAATATGAGACCTGCACAAATAAAAATAATACTTTCATTCATTCTGTTCGCAATTGCTTTTTATGCTTGTGGAAAATTTGCAAAGGACGTTCCCGCTCCCATAAAAAAAATAATTCGGAAATGTCCATCTTGCTATTCTCAAGTTGTAGAATATGAAGATAGAAATTCTAATGTATATCTTTTTATTGCTCCTATGGATGCCGGTGATGCACTGAATGTTCTATATAGTGAAAATGGAGTTTATATGTGTACATGCGGAGGATTTGTTGAAGCCCGATGTGACACCGTATATTCGAATATTCTCAAAAATGCCACTAAGAACCGAATTGTTTGGACTAAGAAAGGAGGCAAACAATGAAACCAACACGAATAAAAATATTTGCTTTATCAGCCCTGTTTGCAATTGCTTTTTCTTCTTGTGAAAAATTTGCAAAAGATACACCTTCTGCAATTAAGAAATTGATTAGGGAAAAGGAACAATCTTGCCTTACCGAAGTTACGGAGTTTTTGTATGATAATAAGTACTACATATACACTTTTCACACAGATAATTGTGATGATGCTTTTTCTTATACGTATGATGAAAAAGGACGTATATTATGTCAATCAGGTGGAGCTGCCGGATTCTTGGGTTGTAAAGAAATTTTGGAAAAGTCAATAAAAACAAGAACTGTTTGGACACGTAAAAAACAAAAAACATGGAAACAAAAAAATATATAACAGCTTCTTTTCTGATATTTTGCTTTGCAATTACTTTTTCTGCCTGTAAAGAACATTGCAGAAAAAACCACCCCAAAGATGTGAAACCCATTGATTGGGAAAATTACAATGATGTTTATACGGTGTATTGGAACTGTTATTCCTGTTGTGATGAAATAAGTGAAAATGAAGGCAGAACAGTTAAAATGTCGGGGTGGAAAGCTTGGTCGGATAAAGCATTTTTGTGTGATGACGCCAAATATGCTGACAAAGAATTAGGCTCTGCTGCTTATCCATGTATAGCAATAGAATGTGATTTACCCGAATTTCAAGCAAAATTGGATTCTTGCGATTTGACAAAAAAATGCTTCGTCGAAGGAAAAATTTTCTTGAGGAAAGTAAAATATCCAAGCGGTTGCGCTGCTAAACCTATAATTAAAATTACAAATATTGATGATATTTATTTTGAAAAATAAGGCATCGTTAATTTAGTATAGAATATTTTATTGTCTTGCAAGGGTTAAGCGAAAAGGAAAATGTTATGGCAAAGCGGAATATATGATTGTAATATCGCTAAATTTACTCTTTTTGAAACGAAACAACGAGTTACCTGCACTAATTTAACAATGCCGTAATTTTTTGTACCACAAAAAACACAAAAACGCTCGGTCGCTTCGTCCGTGCGACATTATTCACTATTAGTCATTCCCTATTGCAATTTTTCCGTTGACCGTTCCTTTTGCAGTTCTTACATTATATATATAAATGCCTGCGGCAAATTCATTTACCGAAATCATATCTTCGCCGGTTATCTCCCGCCGGATTAAAACCCTGCCTTGCATATCGTACAACGTGAAGACTGCCTCTGTTATCATCTCCCGCAGGGAAATAAAAATATTATCGGTGGCGGGGTTGGGATAAATGTTGATACTATCTTCTGCCACTAAATCTTCCACAGCCATATCGCAATCATTATCTTGTAAGATATTGGTGAAGTTTTTCCAATACTCTGCATTTCTATAATCCTCTACCTCTGTGCACACATAGACAGCAATAGCAGTGGAAACACCCATAAAAGTATACTCGTTAATCTGTGGAGGTGTTTTTGCTTTGACATGTATTTCTGTTAAGCCGCTGCACAAGCCAAAAGCCTCATCCCCAATAACCGTTACGGAATAACCAACCGTTACGGAAGTTAATCTGTGGCAAGTATAAAAAGCATAATCTCCAATAGTGGTTACCGAATTGGGAATAGTTACCGAAGTTAAGCCGTAGCACCAGGCAAAAGCCCAATCTCCAATTGCCGTTACCGAATAGGTATTTCCCCCATTGGTGACGGTATCGGGAATACTCACATTTCCACTGTATGATCCGGTGTATGATCCGGTTCCGTCATCGGTTACTTCCACCGTCAGGGGTGGAGAGGAGGAGGTAATGTTGTAATAGATAGTCTTTCCATTGTTAACGGCAGAAAAGTCGTAGGCAAAAGCCCTGTTAGCGGAAAGCATCATCAGGATGCACGTCGCTGCCGAGAAAAGAATGGTCTTATTCATCATTAATATTATTTTAAATGTTTATAAATATATTTACTTTACTGTTTATAATGGGCAACCATACAAGGCTGCCCTTTTATTAATTACTGATTCTTATCTTTCCGTTGATATTGCCTTTTGTTGTGCTTACACTATATATATAAATGCCTGCGGCAAATTCATTTACCGAAATCATATCTTCGCCGGTTATCTCCCGCCGGATTAGAACCCTGCCTTGCATATCGTACAACGTGAAGACTGCCTCTGTTATCATCTCCCGCAGGGAAATAAAAATATTATCGGTGGCGGGGTTGGGAAAGACATGTATACTGTTCTCCAAATCGAAAGATGAAATATTATCCGATGATGCTAAGGTATCGTAAATTTTGGTCAATCCGCCAAACGCACCAATCCAAACAGCTCCTTTTCTGTCTACGGCAATAGCAGATGTGCTTGCATCGTACAAACCGTCGTCTAAGGTGTAATGTTTCCACGACCTGCCATTGTATTGATACACTCCCGACGAATAGCTTCCCGCCCAAAGACGACCTCTGTTATCTACCGTAAGAGCCGTAAAATAAGGGTCTTCGTCAAAAACCAAATTCCACCTCGTGCCGTCAAATTTCCACAGTCCCGACTCATAAATGGCTGCCCACACAACATTATCTCTATCCATAACAAGAGCGTCTACATAATTATCCGAGGTATTTCCCGGCACAGGAAAATATTTAAAAAAATCAGTTCCGTCAAAGCGAGCCAATCCTTTTGCTGTACCTACCCACAAATTCCCGACGGCGTCTTGGCAAAGACAGGAAATATTTGCGTCCGGCAAACCGTCTGCTATGCGATATGTTTTCAACACCGAATCGCCCACCAATTTACTGAGACCGTCTCGGGTGGCAATCCAAGCCGTATCTTCTATCACCAAAATATCATGAACAACACCGTGTCCGAGATGACTTGCTTTTCCGAACGTTCTCCATGTGGTATCGATCAGACGCGAAACGCCGTGCCCTGTCGAACCTATCCAAATACGTCCTTTCGGGTCGATTTTGATACACACGTTGTGATCGGACGCCAAACCGTGAAAACGGCGATCGTCTTCATCTTCATGATGATCGTGCGGCTCCGGCACTATGGAAAACCAATTTGACTCGTTGTATTGCAATATTCCGACGTCGGGAATCTGAACGGCAATCCACATCAAACCGGTGTTGTCAAAAGCTATCTCGTGTGCATAGCTTGCCGACACGTACGCAAGCGGAAAAGGATGCTTTTCCACCACTTCTACCAACCTGTTTTGTGCATACAGCACAACAGGAAACAAACAAATGAGCATAAAAACTTTCGATTTCATATTTTCTTTATTTTAATTGTTTAGAATGATTTTTATATTGATACCCGAAAACAAAAAAACGTTGCCTCGAATTGAAAAATAATTGAAACATTTTATTTTTTGCCTTTCGGCTGAATAAACTTCCATCTTTTTTATCACTTTCTCTCTGCATTAATGATGAACATTTTCTATCAGCGATTTATCGGTTATTTTCTGCAACTGTATTGTTTTTTTTCCTGCCGACGTCAATATTTCGACAGGCATACTTTTCAATTCTTTCGTGTTTTCTTTTATTTCGCACCATCGGGAAATATCTATTTTCTCCGTCGAAATTCCGTTTACGCTCAATATTCGATCTCCCGGTCGGATACCGTTTTTGTGGCTGTGAGTGTTTTCCCGGATAAAACAAATTATCAATTCATCATCTTGCAAATCGGCTGTAAATTCCCAATATTCTTCGTTCTCAATGATTTTATCCTCTTCTTTTTTCTCTAAAAACAATTTCTTTTGTTTCCAATTAATGGCAATTTTTCCGTATTTTATCAAAAACGCATTGCCGATTAAAATCATTGTTGACGGCACAACGTTCACCGGTTCGTTCATAATACGATTGTTGCCCATGTACAATGTATCTATTTCCACAAGATATTGGGTTTGAACAGCTTCATCGTTAAACAACGTTTCCGTTTTTTTGCCTTCGCCTTTGGCATATTTCAAAGAGTTGCTTTTTCTGCTTTTGAAAAACAGGCTGTCGGGTATCTGTATCAGGTCGTTATTTCCTAAATCTAAGGTTGCATAAAAATAAAATTCGCCCATTTCCATTCTTATTTCGGGCGTGCGGCTGCCTTGCGATTCTCTGAACGGTATTTCCATATTGTAATTGTCCCGCGAAAAAGCCTTGTCGGAAACGCACAGTATTTGATTGGAAAAATCTATTTCCCAATTGAGCAATCGCAAAATATTACTTCCAAACAATCCGTCTATACGCATGCAACTGTGTCTTTCAAAAGCGTCAAGATTTGCAACGCCATAGGCAACGTTGTCGAAACAGATATTTTCAAGACAAACATTGTCCGTATTGTAAAAATTCAGCGAATCAACAATTCCTGCGGCGTCAATAACGGGAATTGAAAAAGAATATGCCGCTTCCAACTCTTTTGCCAAACTGTCGGAAAAAACCGTTATCGCACCGGTGTCGAATATAAAATTGCGGATTTTGCCGTTTATCTTTACCGGGACAATCACGGCATTTTTTACTGACGTAAACCGGATTTTTTCGGCTACATGCTTGTTTTTCAGCTTTGCAGTGAACAAATATTTATTTTGAAGTTTGCGAAATTCTTTTATTTCTTTTTTGCTCTGTGCAAATGAAGAAGATAAAAAAACGGTGAAGAAAAACATCGCAAATGCGGCAAAAAGATAATGTCGTTGTGTCATCATTGGATAAATTATATGTCGTAAAACTATTTTCCGATAATAAAAACGAGTGTTTCGCATAATTATTTTAGAAAAAACGTTTTCTCCAATTGAAAAATAATTGAAACATTTTATACCTTTGTAAAAATAAATAAACACGCAATGTATATCTTGTGCAGACAAATAATTTTTTTCTTTTTTGTTTTCCTGTGTTTATCACCGTTGGAAAGCAGCGGACAAAATCGGGAAACAAAGAAAATGATTATTGTTTCGTATCATTCTTTCACTCCGTTGCTTTCTTCTTTTATCGAGTTTAAAAACAAAGATAATATCGATTGTTTTACCATTTCCATCGATTCGGGAAGCACATTTCAACATATCAAACAGAAGATTGACAGCGTGTATTCTTTTTTTTCGGCAGATTTTTTGCTCTTGGTCGGCGATCATCAGCATATTCCGTCGTATCGTGTTGATGAGGGTTTGTCGGACATACATTATACTTTTGCAGACAAAAACACAGACACTCCGCGTATGGCTGTCGGACGGTTTTCCGTAGAAAATGAGCAGGATTTGCACACCATAATCGAACGCAATATCCACCGAAAACCGTCTTCGTTTCATGTGGCGGGAATTGCCTCGCAGGAAATTTCGGAACTCACCCTGAAATACGATTACCAACAAATACGAACCATGGGAAATGCCTTTGTCGAAAAAGGATTTTCTATCCTTTCCGAATTGTTCGACGGTTCGCAAGGCGGTGGCGACAAAGACAACAATCCAACGTATAAAGATATTATCGCAACGTTAAACAGCGGAACAACTTGGGTAAATTATGCCGGATATGGCAGTTATGACGGCTGGAATACCGGTTCGTTTGAAAGTACGCATCTCGACAGTCTCAATCCGAATATCGAGCTGCCGATCATTGTTTCTGCCTCCTGTTTAAACGGACATTTTGCCGACCGCAGCTGTTTTGCGGAAAAATGGATACGCCACACAAAAAACGGAAAACCTGTCGGTGCAATTGCCGTTTTTATGCCCTCTTCTTTCGCCGATTGGGACGCAACGCTTTCGGCGATGATAACAATCGGTAACAATATCCCGAACATTGACGGCAATTGTCGCTTGGGAGATTTGTATCTGATTGGATATAACCATATCATACACGAAATGCAACGAAAAAAAGATGCGTATTGCCTGATATTGTTCGGCGACCCAAGTATGTGGATATATGCGAAAGAAAGCAATTTTCCGGTGGAAGAAAAAGAGATAAATCATTCTTTGTTTGCCTTTCCAAACCCTGCCCTCTCTTCGCTTGCTCTTTTGCGGGAAGGCAATTTGTTTATCTACACAATGGAAGGAAAACTTGTTAAAAATCAATATGTTTCACCGATGCAGAAAATAAATCTGACCGATATTTCTTCCGGAATGTATGTACTGATATTATATCGGGACAATAGAAAATTCATTCAAAAATTGATAATAAAATAAGGCTACTTATAGGTATATTGCATTGCCTTATTTTTTGTATTTGTGGTAAAAATCGGATTTTCAAATTCATCATAACCGGTAATATAGGTTGTATATTCGGCAGTCGTATTATAGGTCGGATATTTTTTTTCGTAAGTATATGAATTTTCAATCGTTACTATTTTCTTATCTTCCTTATCTTTGCCGTATTCGTAAGACAAAACAGATGATGACACATTATTTTTGCTGTAACCGCTCAAATCTGCAAACGCAAAAGGCAAGCCGTAGTAAGGATTTTTGTTTTTATCATACGAATACGTTGTGGCATAAAATTCTACCTGCTTGCCGTCAATAACATAATACAGGCGTACTCTTTGAATATTATCATTTTCGCAGGTAATATTACGCACCGCATACAACAAACGACCTGCATTTTTGTGCTTGTTTTTCAATGTTTCCGGCACTGATTTCGATTCAGGGAAAAGCATTTTGAGCAGACTTCCCTCCGATGAAAAACCATTGTACGTATATGTTTCTATCTTGTTGATTGTGTTTTTTTTATCTCTGCGATAGAATATGTTTTCGTGGGTGAGAATCCCTTTTTCGTAATACTGAATTTTCGTGATGCGTTTATCCGCATATTCCAACAAAGCATAATCACCGTCCGAAGATGTGATTTTTTTAATTGTTTTATCCGAGTTGTATTCAAATGTCAGGGTGATTTTTTCCTGAGTCAAATAAGCGGAAACAAGTTTTTTGCCGGAATAATGAAATTCTTTGGTCAACAACATATTCGAGCCTTCCTGTTTCATTTCGGTCAAAATATATCGGGAGGGATTGAATATCTCCTGTTTGTTGCAGGAACACAACAGACACATCAACATCACAATAATGAAATATTTGCTTCTAAACATCGCTGTCAAGTTTTAAAATGAAATGCAAAAATACACTATTTCCGTTAGCGGCAAGCAAAGCAATCCGAAAAAAACTCGTTAGAGGTTTCATAATCCCATAAATCATAGTTCAGACAATAGCGGATTTAATTAGCAGCATGCCCAAAAAGACGGCAGATAAACCGATCAAAACGCTTGCCGAGACATACAAAATCGACGTTATGTAATTCCCCGATTGCATCAATGCTATATTTTCGGAAGCAAAAGTTGAAAATGTTGTAAATCCTCCGCAAAATCCCGCTACAAAAAGATGTCTGAAATCAGCATTCAACGTCAATTGCTTTTCAAATACTCCGATCAACAAGCCGATAAACAAACACCCCAACACGTTGACAAGGAAAGTTCCAACCGGAAAAGACGAAGAGAAGTATTTATTTGAAAAAAATGTGATTAAATACCGCAGAATACTCCCAACCCCGCCTCCAACACCAACTAAAATAATTGTACGCAACATGTCTATACTCTCAAAGCCCCAATAATGTCGGTTATGGAGCTGCATTTATGACGGTTGAGATATTCTTCCACGCCGTCGATGATTTTCACGGTAACGGCAGGGTCGATAAAGTTTGCCGTTCCGATCTGAACCGCCGACGCCCCCGCCAACATAAATTCGATAGCGTCGGTGGCATTCATAATTCCGCCCAAACCAACCACCGGAATTTTTACGGCGTGGAACACCTGCCACACCATTCGCAAGGCAATGGGTTTAACGCAAGGTCCCGACAGTCCGCCGGTAACGGTAGAGAGTACCGGTTTTTGTCTTTCCGCATCTACCGCCATTCCGAGCAGGGTGTTGATCAACGAGACGGCGTCAGCACCCGCGTCTTCTACCGCTTTGGCAATCTCGGCGATGTTGGTAACGTTGGGAGAGAGCTTTACTATCATGGTTTTGTTGTACACTTTTCGCACGGCTTTTGTTATCTCGTTTGCCGAATGACAGGAAGTGCCAAACGCCATTCCGCCCTCTTTTACATTGGGACAGGAAATATTCAGCTCGATAGCAGGAACGCCGGCGAGGGCATTGAGTTTTTCGGCGGTTAACACATAATCTTCCACCGCCGACCCCGATACATTGACAATGATATGCGTATCCAAATGTTTAATTCGCGGGTATATTTCCGTGATGAAATAATCTACGCCCTTGTTTTGCAAACCTACGGCATTGAGCATGCCCGAAGGCGTTTCTGCCATACGCGGATACGGATTTCCCTGACGGAGATGCAAGGTAGTTCCCTTCACGATAATCCCGCCCAAACGGTTTAAATCAATAAAGTCGGCAAATTCTTCCCCGTATCCGAACGTCCCCGATGCGGTGAGAACAGGGTTTTTGCATGTGATATTTCCTATCTTTATTTGTAAATCAGCCATATTGTTAATCATTGTTGTTTTTTCAGCGGCAAAAGTAGTCAAAAAAGCAACATCTTCATCAAGCAAAAGCACATTGGCGGAAAAAGATTTTCTCCTGTCAATAAAAGCATGTCAATATTCGTTATTGTTTTGATGATTTTTATAAACTTGCATTTCTATTATTATTCTAAAAGAAAATGAAAATACTTATTACAGGAGGCTGCGGACAATTGGGACGAAGTCTGAAAGATGTGGCGACAAGCTATCCTCAGCATGATTTTATCCACACCGACATCGATACGTTAGACATAACAGATTACCGTCGGGTCGACAGTTTTATTGCACAGCAGCGTCCCGACGTGATGATAAACTGTGCCGCATATACGGCAGTAGATACAGCGGAAAACGATCCTGAACAGGCGTTGCGGCTAAATGCAGAGGTGGTGGAAACGCTGGCACAAATCGCCCGAAGGGAAAATATCTTTCTGGTGCATATCTCCACCGATTATGTCTTCAACGGAAAAGGCTTTCGACCATACAACGAAGACCACGCCACCGCACCGGTATCGGTTTACGGAAAGACCAAGCTGTTGGGCGAACAGGCTGTTTTGCGTCATCGGTGCCACAGTGCAATTGTCCGAACATCGTGGCTGTATTCGGAATATGGGACAAACTTTGTAAAAACCATGCTCCGCTTAGGAGAGGAACAACAACAAATAAATGTTGTAAACGACCAAATCGGCACTCCCACCTGTGCCTTAGATTTGGCAGAGGCTATTATGCAGATTGTCTCCCGCAAAGACCTTGTGGAACAGACACAGATTTATCACTTCTCCAACGAAGGCATTGCAAGCTGGTACGATTTTGCAAAAGCCATTATGGAATTGGGAAACCGTCCCTGCGAAGTGCTGCCTGTCGCAACAGAACAGTATCCTACTCCCGCCCAACGTCCTTTTTACAGTGTTTTGGACAAACAAAAGATTAAATCCCGATTTTCGCTCACCATTCCCTATTGGAAAAAGAGTTTGGAAGCGTGTATCGAAAGAATATCAAAAGGACAATAGAATGAAGAAAAGCGAATTTATTCAACTCATCGTCGATAAACTCTCGTTTCAGCCCACCGCAGGGCAGCAGCAGGCAATAACCCTGTTTGCCGCATATATGTGTTGCAAAGAAAAAGAAGCAATCATGCTGCTCAAAGGATATGCCGGAACAGGAAAAACATCGTTGGTGAGTGCTTTTGTCCAAGTGTTGAAAAGCCAAAAGATAGCAACGGTCTTGCTTGCACCCACCGGACGTGCGGCGAAGGTCTTGGGCAACTATTCCGATCACCCCGCTTTTACCATACACAAAGAAATCTATCAGTTGAAATACAACAGCGACGGCAGCGAGCAAATGGTGTTACGCAAAAATGAACACGTCAATACTATATTTTTTGTTGATGAAGCGTCCATGATTTACGACGTGCAACCCGACGGTAATAATTCCATGCTTTTGTTTCAGGACAACAACCTGCTGTTTAACCTGCTGTCATATATAGAGCAGGGGAAAAACTGCCGTTTGGTGTTTATTGGCGATACGGCACAGTTGCCGCCGGTGAAGTTGACATACAGTCCGGCGTTGGATAAAGATTTTTTGAAAGATAATTTTTCAAAGATAGTCTTCGACTGCGAACTTACCGAAGTGGTTCGTCAGGTGAAACAGTCGGGGATACTGTACAACGCCACTCGGATACGTTCGTTGTCGGGCGGGCAGTCGTACAGTTCCTATCATTTTGAATCGGATAAATTTCAAGATGTGAACAGTATTTCCGCCGGTGAATTGTTGGAAGTCTTAGAAACGGCATACAGCCGCGACAACCGGAAAAACGTGGTGGTGATAACCCGAAGCAACAAACAGGCAAACCAAATCAATCAGGCGATACGGTCGAAGATATTGGAAAAAGAAGACGAATTGGAGAAAGGAGATTTTGTCATCAACTTAAAGAATAATTATTTTTGGCTGCCCAAAACCGCCCAAACACCATTTATCGCCAATGGCGACAGCATGGAAATTGTAAAAGTCTACGACATGGAAGACCTTTACGGCTTTCGTTTTGCCGATGTGCGGGTGCGTCTGTCGGATTACGACATGGACGAAGTAGAGGTAAAATGTATCCTCAACGCCATTCATGCAGACGAAGCGGCTATGTCGGCAGAAAACAGGAAACTGCTGTACGACGCCGTCTCGGAAGACTATTCGCATATCCGCTCGCGGAAACAACGCTATTTAGCCTTGCAGCAAGACCCTTACCTGAATGCCTTACAGATAAAGTTTGCATACGCCCAAACCTGTCACAAGACACAGGGCGGACAGTGGGACAGCGTGTTTGTCTATCAAGGCTATGTCCCCGAAAACTCGCCGAGCAACGATTATTACCGCTGGCTCTACACCGCCGTTACCCGCGCCAAAAAAGAGCTGTTTGTAGTGAAATAACGAATAGTGAATAGTGAATAGTGAATAATACTGCCGCGATAAAAAGAAAGAGCGTAATTACACAAATCCCAGTTCAGACAAATTGCACCTGACTTTGACACTTTTATTTCCGCATATTTTTAACGTATTGCAACACAGCTATTTGCAAAATTTGCGTCACCATTTTGGGTGACGCAAGCAAAAAAAGTGTACCTTTACGTCATGTTTATACGCAAAAAGAAGAACAGATCTGGCACAACAAGCGTTGTCGTCGTAGAAAAAAAAGGCGGTTCATTTCGAGAATTGAAAACAATAGGGGTCAGTTCCGATGAGAATGAGATAAAGATTCTTTGTTATCAAGGAAAGAAATGGATATCCACCTACTGTGGCGAACGCGACATGTTTGTAGTTGCCGAAAAGGAGCGAGAAGAAAAACAGGTTACCGA